>CAKSEI010000004.1 GCA_934446285.1 uncultured Eubacteriales bacterium
GGCATGGAGGGCGGACACGTCCTCGCCGACATCATCTTGGGCAAGGTAAATCCGTCGGGAAAGCTGCCCTTTACCCTGCCGAAGAGATACGATGATCATCCCGCGGCAAGATACGGCGAATATCAGGCCGGACAGTGTGAATATAAAGAGGACCTGCTCGTAGGATACCGCGGATTTGATCACGACGGCATAGAGCCGCTCTTCCCGTTCGGTCACGGACTCTCATATACGACCTTTGAGTACGAAAGGTTAGAGGTAAACGTCACCGACGCAGGCGTAGAGGTTTCGGTCACGGTGCGCAACACGGGAGATCGCGCGGGACGCGAGGCGGTACAGGTATATGTCGGACCTCTCGACGCAATAGAGGGCAGACCGCTGCGCGAGCTTAAGGCGTTTGACAAGATAACCCTTGAGCCGGGGCAAAGCAGGACGTCCGTCATGCTCATACCTCGCTCGGAGCTGCTCATATACAACGAGCCCGACGACACATGGGTGATGCCGTGCGGAAGCTTTAAGGCTTACGCCGGCACATCCTCACGCAACCTGCCGCTTGAGGCCGAGTTTACCGTAAACTGATATATACGGAGCAACACTACCGATAAGACAAAGGAGAAACCCACTGTGCGAGGGTTTCTCCTTTTTGTTTTTCTCATACTCAGTCAAACTCCTTTAAAAACCATATCTTCCCGCGCGGGACTTCAAACGTCCTGCCGTTAAGATACGAGAGGAAACTGCCCTCTTTTGCCTTGAATTCAAGCTTGTATGAATAAAGCGCCTGATATTTGTATCCTTTTTTTCTGTCGGCGGCATTTATACCGTACTTACCGTCCCCGAGCAGCGGATGACCTATATGAGCAAAGTGCGCGCATATCTGATGAGTCCTGCCCGTAACGAGAGTGACCTCGCACAGCGACAGTCCTTTTTTCTCCGCGAGAACTCTGTATTTCGTTACGATGTTCTTCGCATGAGAGCCGGGTGAGCGGTCGTAGATCTTCACGGTATTTGTGATACTGTCCTTGACGAGATAGCCCGTCAGAGTATCTTCCTTTTTCGTCAGAGTGCCGTGCACGGCGCAGAGATATTTCTTGTCTATGTCCCTCTCCTTTACGGCAAGGCTGACCTCACGCAGAGCGCGGGCATTCTTCGCCGCAATAACTATTCCGCCCGTATTCCTGTCTATGCGGTTACAAAGAGCGGGGGCAAAGGACTGCTCTGCGTCGGGATCGTACTCGCCGTGAGAATAGAGATACGCCTTTATATGAGAAATGAGCGTATTCGTCTGCTCCGCCTCGTCCGAATGCACGATAAGCCCCGGGCGCTTGTCGCAAAGGATTATATTTTCATCCTCATATATGACATCAATATTCGCCCGCAGCATCCTGTACGCCTCGTCGGGTGCGTCCTTATCAAAAAATTCCTCCTTGATGAAGAGCTGCAGCCTGTCACCCTCGCGCAGCACTGCTCCCGCCTCGGTGCGCGCCCTGTTCAGCTTTATTTTCTTCAGCCTTATAAACTTGTATAAGAGCGACTGGGGCAGCGCCGGCAGCGCCTTTGTGATAAACTTGTCAAGTCTCTGCCCCGCGTCGTTTTTTCCTATGACCAATTCTCTCATGATATCAAAAAATGCGGCGGCAAGAGAAGCGATATGCTCCCCGCCGCCGCGGCACGGTTATTTTTTTACTTTGTTCCGAAAATTCTGTCGCCCGCGTCTCCGAGACCCGGAACGATATATGCGTGCTCATTTAAGCGCTCATCAAGAGCCGCCGCGTATATGTCAACGTCGGGGTGAACCTCCTGAAACTTCTTCACTCCCTCGGGAGCTACGACGAGATTCATCAGGCTTATGTGCGTGCAGCCGCGCTTCTTCAGCATACTTACCGCGTCGATTGCCGAGCCGCCCGTCGCGAGCATGGGATCGACTACTATAATATAGCGCTTGTCTATGTCCTCGGGCATCTTGAAGTAATACTCCACCGGCTCATGCGTCTCGGGGTCGCGGTAAAGACCGATATGTCCTACCTTCGCGACGGGCACGAGCGTGGTCAGCCCGTCCACCATGCCGAGACCCGCGCGCAGAATAGGTACTATCGCAAGCTTCTTGCCCGATACCTTCTTGCCCGTCGTCGAGCATATCGGCGTCTCAATCTCGCAGTCCTCAAGCGGCAGGTCGCGCGTTATCTCATAGCCCATAAGAAGGGAAATTTCATCGAGCAGCTCTTTGAACTCCTTCGTACCCGTTTCCTTTTTTCTCATTATGGTAAGCTTGTGAGCGATCAGCGGATGATCGATTATGTGTAAAGTGCTCATTTGTCCCCTCCGTTAATTACGTTATTATCTAAGGTATTATACCTCATTTTCGTCCGATTTGCAATATGCCGTTGCGTTTTTAAGCATAAAATGATAGAATATAGGGACGAACGGAGGATAAAGCGATGACCGCAGCAATATATACACTCGGTTGCAGAGTGAATCAGTACGAAAGCGAAGCAATAGCGGAGGCTCTTTCCCGCGAGGGGATAATAGTATGTCCCCCGGAGCAGACATGCGACGCGTATATAATAAACACCTGCACCGTCACGGCGGAAAGTGCGAGAAAGGCACGGCAATTCATACGCCGTGCGATAAAAGCCTCCCCGGGCGCTTTTATCCTCGTCACGGGCTGCTACTCGCAGACCTCTCGCGATGAGGTCGCGGCAATCGAGGGCGTAGACTACGTATGCGGCTCGTCAAACAAGATGTCGGTAGTACCCGCCCTGCTCGCGCTGCGCGAAAAAGGCAGGAAAAACGCCGTTCCCGAGATTTGCATTCCCGACGGCAGCACGGCTGACTTTGAAAAAATGAGTATATCCTCATTCGGGCGCACCCGTGCGTATCTCAAGATAGAGGACGGATGCGAAAATAAATGCGCGTACTGCATAATCCCGCGTGCACGCGGCAGAGTCCGCTCAAAGGACGAGGATGACGTTATATCCGAGATAAAAGCCCTATCGGAGAGCGGCTACAGCGAGGTAGTGCTCACAGGAATAGAGACCGCCGCATACGGCAGGGACAACGGCTCGTCCCTTATCTCGCTTTTAGAGAGAGCCGACGGTATAGAAAATCTGCGCCGCATACGCCTCAGCTCTCTCGACCCGTCGTATGTCGGAAAGAGCTTTGCGGACTTTGCAGCAAACTCACGCCTGCTCTGCCCGCACTTTCATCTCTCGCTGCAGAGCGGCTGTGACAGGACTCTTGCTGCCATGAGGCGTAAATACAATACCTCTCAGGCTGAGGAAAATATGGCAAGGCTGCGCGAAGCGATGCCGGACGTAAACTTCACGGCGGACATAATAGTCGGATTTCCCGGAGAGAGCGATGAGGATTTTGAAAAGACATGCGAATTCGTAAAGAGAAATCCCCTCCTGCACGGGCATATTTTCTCGTACTCGCGCCGCGAGGGTACGGAGGCGGCGGACATGCCGACCCAGATACCGGAGAAAATAAAAATCGAGCGCAATCGCTTTCTCACCGAGATATGCGAGAGAACGGGCAGACAGATACGCGGAAAATATATCGGCAGGCGTGCGGAGGTGCTCTTTGAAAGCTCTGACGGCTCTTTCTTCTCGGGGCACACCGCAAATTTCATCGAAGTAAAGGTGAAAACGGACGAAAGACTGCACTCGCAGTACCGCGACGTAATAATAAAAACAGACGCTCTTCCGTGTGAGGCGGAATTAACGGATTAAAAAATGGACACGTCGGAATTTTTCGGAAAAGAAAATGTCGGCAAAATACTCCTGCGGCTCGCTCCTCCCGTAATGCTTGCGCAGCTCATACAGGCGCTGTATAATATAACCGACAGCTTTTTTATAGGAAAATATTCTCAGAGTGCTCTTACGTCTCTGTCGATAATATACCCTTTGCAGCTGCTGATGATAGCCCTCGCGGTAGGCACGGGAGTCGGAGTAAACACCGCCATGGCGGCAAAGTACGGACAGGGTGAGCGCCGTGAGGCGGACAGATACGCGGGAGTGGGTACTCCGCTCTCCGTCCTTCTCTGGGTGCTCTTTGCCCTCTCCTGCTTCTTTTTCATGCCGACCTACGCCCATATGTCGACAGACTCGGAGGAGGTCGCACGCGGCGTCATATCATACGGACGTATAGTATGTGTTTTCAGCCTCGGGCTTTTTCTCGAGAGCATATCGACAAAGGTTCTGCAGGCGCAGGGAGATATGAAAATACCGATGGCAGCCCAAATAGTCGGAGCGATAACAAATATCGTCCTCGACCCGCTGCTCATCTTCGGCATGCCCGGGCTGCCCGAGATGGGTATAAACGGAGCTGCCGTTGCAACCGTCGCGGGGCAGTTCGCCGCGGCGGCGGTCGTCATGCCGCGCGGTCTGCGCCCGCCCGTGCCGCTGCGTGAGTGCCGCAGGTATATCTCCAAAATATTTCATCTCGGTATGCCGAATATACTCATGCAGTCGACTTATACCTTTTACATTTTCGGCTTAAATCTTATTCTTTCGACCTTTTCCGACAGTGCGGTTACCGCACTGGGTTTATATTACAAGTGGCAGTCGTTCTTCTTTATCCCGCTCGGCGCGATGCAGACCTGTATTGTGCCCGTGATAAGCTACAACTACGCATGCGGAAAAATAAGACGCTGCCGCGATGTTCTGCGCGACTCGGTAATATTCGGCATGTGCCTTATGTCTGTCAGCACGCTGCTCTTTGAGACAATTCCCACGCAGATGCTCGGAGTTTTCTCGAACGACAGCGAGGTCATAGCGATAGGAACATCCGGCTTTCGCCTTATCGGGGTGAGTTTTATCCCCATGGTCACTTCCCTTACCTTTCCCGTATTCTTTCAGGCGATCAGAAATGCCGTGAAAAGCTCCGTTCTCACCCTTGTGCGCACCCTCTTTCTCTTTGTCCCGCTCGGATATCTTTTCTCGCGCATTTCGCTCGGCAGCTTCTTTCTCACCTTTCCCGTGACGGAAACTCTGACGAGTGCCGTCGGATTTATATTCTATATAGGATTTTTAAAGAAAGGTTCCCGCCTCATAAGCGGAGAGAGTCCCGCTCTGCCCCTTTAATGTTTGTATAGAGACAAGAATATATAATCTCCCGACTGTATGACCGGGATAAAAACCTTTCTGTATTCTTGCCGCACCCGACCGCACAACACTCTTAAGCCTTTCTCCTTTGCGCTTGAAAAACCGCTGTCCGCCGCACTGTTTCTTTTTTAAAGGACGCGGCAGTCTGCGCTTATTCATCTCAGACGGGAAATGATCCGTCCGAGACAAACCACATGAGCGCAAGCGCACAGCGCAGCGAGAGCGTCTCCTGTGCGAGTATCCTGCGTGCCTCGTCCTTGTCGGCGAGTACCACGCGTATATCCTCGCTGTCCTCAAGATATTCGCGGCTTACCTGTCCGCTCGCCCTGCCGAAAACGAGAGCGCACGCCTCATCGCTCATGCCGACGGAGGTATAGAAGCCCCTGCTCGGCAGGGCGGGATTTTCTATCGGCTCAAGGTCAAGACCTGTCTCCTCATGCAGCTCTCTTATCGCCGCCTCCCGAGGCGTTTCGTCTCCGTCGATAAGCCCCGCGGGACATTCGTATATACGTCCGCCTATCGGGGCGCGAAACTGGTCGATTAAAACTATTTTTCCGTCGTACACTGCGGCTATGTCAACTCCGTCGCACTTTTTCCCGCCGTTTATTTTAAGTGAACCGACATCCCGCGCGCGTGAGGCGAAGAAATATTGCTTTTTCTTTCCGCTCTTTGTCGTGAATTCGGTCTTATACATATTCAAATATCTGTTGTCCGTCTGCTTTATTATTTTTTCCATTTTAAATCCCTCCCGATATATAATAACGCTTTTTTTGCCTTATGGCAAGTATTTTCGGTTGACTTTACGTATAAAAGATGGTAAAATAAATCCGAAAACTACTTTGCGGAGGCACAGGTGAAAAGAACAGCTGTTTTATTCATGACGGCGATACTGCTCGCGCTCGTATGCGCGCACGGCTGCTTTGCCGCGTCATATTTCATGCCGTCTGTCGGAAATCTCCCCGGAAATTACGACGGAGAATACGACGGAATTTTTGTCGGTTGGAGCGACGGAGATACTCTCTTTGCCCCGGGTGCGAGGGCGGACGGCGGCTCTTATGAGCCTGTATTCCTGCGTTTCGGTATGCTGCAGGGTGCGGCGGTGAGAACGAAAGCTCCCGCGGGACTGCGCTTTACCGCCGAGATAAGCTCTGACGACTACTCGACACTGCGGTCGCTCGGAGCGCTCGCTTCGCTCGGGACGGTTATCGCACCGCTCGACGCGGCATCGGGCAGCCCCTCAGGCTGGACGGAAAAGGTCGATATACCGTGCAGGTACTTCTCCGAAAAGGGGGACGGACTGCGCTTCACGGGAGTGCTCACTAAAATAAAGGACGAAAACTGCGCACGCTCCTTTATCTGCACCGCATACGCCGAGATACTGTACGGCGACGGTCAGCGCTCGGTTTTTTTCGCCGATTTTAATGAAAAGGACAATGCGCGCTCGGTCTACTCCGTAGCCGCAGCGGCTCTTGCCGACACGGACAGGTACGACGAGAGCGAGAGAGCGGTGCTGCAGGGCTATTTTGACACGGTTGGAGTAAATATCGAGTACGAAGTGCCGCAGGTGGGCGGTAAGCCCGATACGGCGAAGTCGGCTACCCCTGACGCATACTATACCGTGAGTACCGAATGGATGTGTCAGTACGTAAAGGAAATGCACGAGATATTCCGCGACGACTACGGCTATCAGATAACCGTTACGGTGCGTGCGAAGAAAGGCGCTGAAATAACAGAAAAAACAAAGCTCACCCTGAACGGGCAGCCGCTGACAAAGGGCTATACCGTCGAGGACGGAGTTTTAACTATAATAAGGAGATACCCGTTAGGTCAATACACCTGGGGATATTGAAAAATGAGAGAAACATTTAAATGCAAATTTATTTCCTCGCTTGAAAAGTGCTTTGCGGACGAGCGACTCGAGGACAAGCCGGAGCTTAAGAGCATATCAATGCTGTCGAACGAGCACCTTTCCGTTCAGCTTGCCATGCACGAGGACGACCCGGGGGTCTATACAAAGCTCGTGTGCAAGTGCGTTGTAAAATCGCCTCTTTCCGACTGCATAACGGTGAGAAACGTAGAGCAGGTCAATGTTGCCATGCCCGTGGCAAAGGGCGCGGGCGACGACAACTACTTGAGGAACAAGCAGCCGGGTCTTTATCCCGACCTCTTGACCCCGCTGCGCTATGAGGGCTGCGCCCTCGCAGCTCTCTACGAACTGCGCGCACTCTGGATAGACATTCGCCCCGACGGGAAATACGCCGCAGGCAAGTACCCCGTCACAGTCGAGCTGTACTCGGAGAACGGCGAAGAGCTGTACGGCAGCGCCACTCTTGAGGTCGAGATAGTCGGCGCGGCGCTTCCCGAGCAGGAGCTTTACTATACCCAATGGTTCTATGCAGACTGCCTCGCGAGCTACTATGACACTGAGGTATTCTCCGAGAGGCACTGGAGAATAATCGAGAATTACATAAAGGCTGCCGTCGACGGCGGTATCAATATGATACTCACACCGATACTCACCGTGCCGCTCGACACAAAGGTAGGCGGCGAGCGCCCGACCTGTCAGCTCGTCGATATTTTTCTTGACGGCGGCAAGTATTCCTTTGCCTTTGACAAGCTCGACAGATGGATAGACATACTCCTCAAGTACAATGTCAAGATAATCGAGATGAGCCATCTCTTCACACAGTGGGGTGCTGCTCACGCGCCTAAGGTCATGGCGACCGTCGACGGCGAATACAAGAAGATATTCGGCTGGGAGACGGACGCGTGCGGCGAGGAGTACGCGCACTTCCTGCACGAATTCTTAACGGCTCTGCTTGATTTCTTAAAGAAAAAGGGCGTCGACAAGATGTGCTACTATCACATCTCCGACGAGCCGCACATAGACCACCTCGACAACTACCTTAATGCAAAGAAGGTGCTCGGTGAGGTTCTCGACGGCTATACCATTCTCGACGCACTCTCTAACTTTGAGTTTTACAAGACGGGTGCGGTCATGTGCCCCGTTCCCTCGAACCACGCGATAGAGCCTTTCCTCGAGGCGAAGATACCCGGACTCTGGACCTACTATTGCTGCTCCGAGGCGTGCGATGTTTCCAACCGATTTGTCGCCATGCCGTCCGCGCGAAACAGAATAATGGGTATTCAGATGTACAAGTACGATATCGCCGGCTTCTTACAGTGGGGCTTTAACTTCTACTACAATCGCTTTTCCGTCGACCTCATAAACCCGTTCCAGGATCTCTCGGGCGACTACTTTGTCCCCGCGGGCGACGCTTTCTCGGTTTATCCGAAAGCCGACGGCACGGCTCTTGACTCAATTCATTTCCTTGTCTTCAAGCACGCCCTCGAAGATATGCGAGCTCTCAAGCTGTGCGAACAGCTCTACGGCAAGGATTACGTCGTAAATCTCATAGACGGCGGGCTCGAGCACGAGATAACATTCCGTGATTACCCACGCGACGCCGGGTATATCCTCTCCCTGCGCGAAAAGGTCAATGCAGCGATAAAAGCAAAGCTGTAATAATAAGTTCAAAACGCAAAAAAAGCTCCTGTACGGGAGTTTTTTTGTGTTTCGGCAGCGATTAAATGCTCCGGCTTTGAAAACCGCAAGTCTTTAAAAAGGCTTGGCTCAAACTTTTGATAAGGGGGCAAGCTAAAGCTTTCCTTATACAAAAGCCTTTGCGCTGCTTTTCGAGGGTAAAACGACCGAAAAAGCTGCCTCAGTCTTTGACATGCGTTGCTGCCCAGAATTTTAGAGACTGTATGTCGCCCGCTATTCTGTCGAGCAGTGTTATTATTCTCTCAAATTCCGCACGCTCAAGGCAGTCTACTCTGCCGTCAGAGGCTATCACCGTCAGCCTCTTTTCCGTCTCCTCAAACTCGCGCACCGAGCCGAGCAGGGCTATCGTCGCGTCTCCGAGCGACGCTTTCTCCGAAACTGAGGGCACTATTTTTCGCCCGAGCCCGCATACTCCGCAGCAGTATTTATATAATAGCGACGGCGCATCGTATGCAACCGACAGCGAATATATCTCATCCGCCTGCGCGCTCTCCTCGCTACGCTCTATGCGTCCTATCCTCTCCGCACTCATCGGCACGATGTCCGCACCCGCCCTTGCGAGCCTCTCAAGGCGTGTCGCTGCCTCTGGCATTGACATTCCCGCGTCAAGCCTTGCCTGTCTGATTATTCCCGCCATATTTCCCCGCTCATTTAATCACGTAAAAGAATATCGAAAAGAAATGCAGTACCGACCCCGCAAGCACAAATAAATGGAAAACGGAGTGAAAATACCGCCTCTTCTCGCCGAGCACATAAAGCACCGCGCCCACCGTATAACACAGTCCGCCGCCGATAAGCAGCGCAAGCCCCGCACCCGTTATCACATGTGAAAGAGGTACTGCCGCCGCAAGAATTCCCCATCCCGTGACGAGGTTTATTACCGCCGAGGCTATGCTGAATTTATCTACGTCTATCGCGTTGAAAACGATTGCCGCAGCGGTAGCACCCCAAATAATTCCGAATATCGTCCACCCGAGCGGACCGCGCAGGCTGACAAGCGTATACGGCGTATAGCTGCCCGCGACGGCGAGAAACACCCCGCAATGGTCGAGCACGCGCATAACCCTCTTGCCTTTATTAGGCGCGAGGGCATGGTACACCGTAGAGAAGGTGTACATAATTATCATCATAGCGCCGTATATCGCGCCCGACACGACCATCCACGGGTCGCGCACGCTCGCGGCGCGCACAACGCACAACACAACCGCGGCAACGGACAGAGCCGCACCGATACCGTGCGTGACGGCGTTTGTAATCTCTTCGCCTAATGTGTAGTCAGGTAAGCTGACCTGCTTTTTCTTCGACATTTTTCATCCTCCTCGGACGCATTTCGCATATAAGTGTCGCACCGAAAACAAGGAAAAATCCGACGAAGAGCCGCGCCGACATTTCTTCCCTGCCCATAATGCACGAAAAGAGAAATCCGAGCGCGCTCTCCGTACAGAGTATGACGGAGGCAAGCGCCGGCGGCGTATACTTCTGTCCGATATTTTGAAAGAGCAGCGCGACTGCGGTACACATAATACAGAGATAAGTAAGGGTGAGTATATCCGTACCATGCGGTACTCGCTTGAAGCCCTCGCCCGTGATAAGCGCTCCGACAAGCGCATACGCGCCTCCGAAAGCAAACTGCATAACCGCGAGGGTCAGCGGGTTGCACGGCTTCTCTCCGTCATCGTCCATAAATCTGTTCGCACAGACTATGTGAACGGCGTACATAACCCCGCCGATAAGTGTGAGCACGTCACCGATATTTACACTTCCGACACCGCCGCCGAGCGAAACGACACCTATACCGCATATGCTCATGAGAGCTGCGACAATATTAAAGGCGGTCGGTCTGCGCCCCGATATCAACCAGTGTATAAAGGGAACGAGCACGACGTAAACACCCGTAAGAAAGGCATTTTTCCCCGGGGTGGTATGCTGCAGTCCGTATGTCTGAAACGTATAGGACAAAAAGAGCAGTGCGCCGAGCGTCGCGCCCCTGCGCACCGTGCGCATATCAAGCGAGCGCATTGACCTCATGAGTATAATCAATAGGACGGCGGCGGACGAGAGAAAGCGCAGCGCGAGCAGCGGCAGTACGTCTATTACCTCCCCCGTCATGTCGTCCATCATGACAAATGATATTCCCCATATAACGGGTGCGCTCACGAGAGCCGCACGTGCAAAAAATATTTTCTTACCGTTCATTTTATCTTCCGTTGTTTTTCCTTATATAATAATTATACTTCATATTGCGGATTTTTTCAAGACACGGGCAAAATAAGACCGCGCCGCCTTTTTTGTAACGGTGCGGTCATATGTTTTCAGAGACCGTGTCTTTCCTTTGCCTCGTCCCTCATCCTGTACTTTAGTATCTTTCCCGCCGCGTTCATCGGGAAGCTGTCGACAAAGTCAACGTACCTCGGCACCTTGTGCTTTGCCATGCTCGCGCGCACGAAGGCTTTCATCTCGTCCTCGGTCGCGCTCTCTCCGTCCTTTAAAATAACGCAGGCGCATATCTCCTCGCCGTACTGCTTATCGGGAACGCCTATTACCTGAACGTCCTTTACCTTAGGATTGGTGTAGAGGAATTCCTCTATTTCCTTGGGATAGATATTCTCTCCTCCGCGGATTATCATGTCCTTTAAGCGTCCCGTAATACGGAAGTTTCCGTCCGGATCTCTGCGGGCAAGGTCGCCGGTGTGCAGCCAACCGTCCGCGTCTATCGCCTGGGCGGTAGCCTCGGGCATCTTATAGTAGCCCTTCATGACATTGTATCCGCGCGCGACGAATTCTCCGTCCTCCCCGTCGGGCAGATCTTCACCCGTCGCGGGGTCGATTATCTTGCACTCCACGTGGGGGAATGAATATCCGACCGTCTCGCACCTCACGTCAAGCGGGTCGTCAAGCTCGGACATGGTAACTCCGGGCGAGGACTCTGTCTGACCGTAAACGGAGACTATCCCGCGCATATTCATGCCCTCGGGCGACGGGGAGGCAGCGCGGCGCATAAGATCGGCGGGGCAGCCCGAGCCTGCCATTATACCCGTTCTCATATGAGAGAAATCGGTCTTTGCGTAATCGGGATGGTTAAACATGGCGATAAACATCGTGGGCACGCCGTGGAATACCGTTATTTTCTCCTGATTTATGCACGCAAGCGAGTTTTTCGCTGAGAAATACGGTATCGGGCAGAGGGTCGCGCCGTGGGTCATCGCGGCGGTCATGGCAAGCACCATTCCGAAGCAGTGAAACATGGGCACCTGTATCATCATCCTGTCGGCGGTCGAGAGGTCCATCCTGTCGCCTATGCACTTTCCGTCGTTGACCACTCCGAAGTGGGTAAGCATAACGCCCTTGGGGAAGCCCGTAGTGCCCGAGGTATACTGCATATTGCAGACGTCGTGAATGTCGACGGCATCCGCCATGCGGCGTATTTTATCGGCGGGAACCGCATCGGCGCGAGCCATAGCCTGCTCCCACGTCATGCAGCCGCGCTGACTGTAGCCTACGGTAATGACATTGCGCAAAAACGGCAGTCTGCGCGAATGCAGGCTCTGTCCTGCCTTTGTGCTCTCAAGCTCGGGGCACAGCTCGGCAATTATGCCGGCATAGTCGCTGTCGAGGCAATTCTCTATCATTACGAGTGTATGGGTGTCCGACTGCTTGAGCAGATACTCCGCCTCGTGTATCTTATACGCGGTATTTACGGTGACGAGAATCGCGCCTATCTTAGCCGCAGCCCAGAATGTTATATACCACTCGGGTACATTCGTCGCCCATACGGCAACCTTAGTCCCCGCACGCACACCCATACCGACGAGCGCACGCGCGCATCTGTCTACGTCGTCCTTGAACTGCGCGTAAGTGCGGGTATAATTGAGGGTAGTGTATTTGAAAGCATATTGGTCGGGAAATTCGTCAGCCATGCGGTCGAGCACCGAGCCGAAGGTTTCGTTTATGAGCGCCTCTTTCTGCCAGACGTAATGCCCGGTATGCAGTTTATTCTGATAAAGAGTGCGCTCCTCCTCGGCTTTGCCGAAACGTGACATATAGTTTATAAAATATGAGCAGACAGCCCCGATGTCGGAAAGCTCGGGCATCCATTCGCTGTCCCACTCAAGGGTGAGATATCCGCTGTAGTTTACCGAGCCGAGCGCACGCATGAGGTCGTCCATCGGCATACTTCCCTCTCCCACAAGGGTAAAAGTGCCGTCTTCAGACGAGTCGCGCACGTGCACGCAGCGTATGTATGCACCGAGATTCGTAACGGTCTGCTGCGCGCTCTCGCCCCTCACGCGGTAAGGATAGTGAAAGTCCCAGAGAGCCGCCATATTGTCGCTCGCGTATGAGTCAAGCAGCGCACGCAGGACGGCGGTGTCCGAGTATCTGCCCATAGTCTCTATGAGTATAACTATTCCCGAGCGCTCAGCGCGGCTTTTATACATATTTATTATCGCGGTCATATCCGCGTCGTCGCCTTTATCGCCTACGGTATGCAGTCTTATGTAAGGTACGTGCAGGCGCTCCGCTATGTCGAAAACTCCGTCTATCTCATCGGTAGGTCTGTCCGCGACGTCTCCCGCCACGTCAATACAGGAAATCTCCAGTCCGTTGTCAAGAAGAGCTCTGCGCACCGCCGCGCCCGTCGCCTTGTCACCGGGGCAGCCGCGCCCGGTTATCTTTTCCGAGCGGGAATTATGTATCTCTATACCGTCAAAGGAAAGCTCGCCCGCAGTCCTCACAAAGTCGTCCCAGCTCATATCGTGCCAGCCTTTTGTAGAAAAAGCGAATTTCATTTTTTACTCCTCCCCGTAAGCGATTTTATTGAAAGCTCCGATATACGCGCGTATGGCAGCGCCGACAATATCCGTCGACACGCCGACTCCCGAGCAGAGTCTGCCCGCGTAGCGCAGCTTCACTACCGCACGTCCGATAGCTTCTCCGCCCTCGGTCACGGCGTCAATCTTAAAGTCCTCAAGCTCGCAGTGTCTGCCTGTGACGCTCTCGAGCGCACGGAAAGCCGCATCTATCGGCCCGTCGCCCGCGCTGATACCGCACTTCTTCTCTCCGTCGTGGGTTAAGTGAACGGTTGCCGTAGCAGTTATGACATTACCCGAATTTATAACATAGTCGTCGAGGGTATAGGCAGCAGGGACCTGCAGCGCGACTGCGGCGATAATGGCATCAAGCTCCCTCTCGCCTATTTCCTTGTTTTTCGTGACCCTGATAAATTCATCGTATACACTCTGCATATCCTCGTCGCCCAGCTCATATCCGAGCTTCTCCGCGGCGTGGGCTATAACGTCCTTTCCGTCGGATGCGGAGTATACCGCCGCGTCGTCCGTTCCCTCGCTCTCAACGGCTCTGCCGCCGGTAACGGAATCTAAGCGCGCGCATACTCTGTCTATCTCTGTCGCGGTGATTCCCGTATCTATTCCCAGCTCCTCGCCGTATGCCTTGATTATACCGCATACCGCACGCATGGGAGCAGCACCCGCGCCCGTAACACTGCTCTTTATGCAATCGATTCCTGCTCCTACGGCTGCTACGGCGCACGCACCCGCCAGACCGAGCGCGTTATCGCTCTTTACCCCGAGCCTTACCCCGTCAAGCGCGGGAATATCACGCTTCAGAGCCGTAATAAAATCGGCAAATCTGTCGGGAGTCATCACTCCCGCCGTATCGCAGATGCTGACCGTTCCCGCGCCCGCGTCTATTGCAGCTTCAATTACCGTGCGCAGGAATTCTCCCTCCGCGCGCGTCGCGTCCTGCGCACAGAATTCCACGTCCGCGCACTTCTCGCGGCAGCGAGCCACCGTTTCCTTTACGTACTCAAGCATAGCCTGCGGCTTTTTGTGAGCCACGTATTCCATCTGCACGCTCGACACGGGAACGTCGACGCACAGACGTGCGGCAGGTGCTCTTTTCACAGCCTCCCATGCCTCGTCCGCTCCGCCGTCGCGAAGTGCGACCGCAAGGGACAGAACGGTATTCTTCACCACGGACGCGGCTGTTTTTACAAAAATCTCATCCGCCTTGCACGAAACAGGCGCAAGCTCCGTCACATCAACCCTCAGTCGGTCGAGCGCCTTGATACATTCCACCTTTTCCTTGAATTCCATCGTACCGTGCTCGCGCAGGGTAACGTCGGTCACACTTATTCTTCTCATTTTCATTCTCCTGTGTAAAAAATAAAAAGTCCCCGAGGCTATTGCCTCAGGGACGAACAAACAAATCCGCGGTACCACCCTGATTGCCGAAAAAATCGACCGTCTCTCGAGTCCTGACAAGACCCACAGCCATGATAACGGGGCATCCGTGCGTCCTTACTCTCATTCGGGACGCCTGCTCGGAAGCGAGACTGCTCATGCTCCGCATCTCCGACTTTCACCACACGTCGGCTCTCTGCGCACACGGAAAACAAAGCTTAACTTCGTCAAAGCATTTATGATTGTCTATGTTATCACAATTTTCGCCTTTTGTCAAGGGCTGATTTTTTATTTTTAAAAAATTCCCTTGTCTTTTTTTTCGCCGTATGATACAATATTAGCGTGAATACGGATAGAGACGCACTCATATATTTTATCGGTGATATAATTTATGAAACGGCTCTTTGCAATACTCATCGCCTTTTTTCTCTGCTCGTGCTCGATGGAGGATACCCCGGACGAGGTGCTGCCTTATCAGCGTCTGCCCATGACGGCGGAGGCTGACTTCTCATGTGAGGCGGGAGACGGTCGGGTAAGGATTACTCTCGAGAGTGCCGATAACTATACGGTCGAGTACCTCTCCCCCGAGATAATGCGCGGGGTGAGCTACGAGAGCGCGGGCGGCAGAAGCTATATATGCTTTCCCGGCTCGCGCATAGAGACGGGGGAGAGCGATACCGTGCGCGGCAGTCTCGCCTCAGCCGGGCTTTTTATGCTTGACCCGTCAAGCTGCTCCGAGCCCGTGTACAAGGACGGGATGTACGACGTGAGCGCCGTATCGGACGGCATCACCGCGCTCGTCACCGTAAAGGACGGTATGCCGCAGCGCATAGAGGGCACGGTGGCGGGATTCAGGTGTACCTTTACGAATATTGTCATAACATACGGATAGGATAAAAAAAGATAATGTATCACGTAACACGTGCGCATATAAATATGAAAGCATTAAGGGACAACTACCGCCTGATACGCTCTCATGTTGACAAAACGGATAAAAATGCCGAGATAATCTGCGTGGTAAAGGCAGACGGCTACGGTCACGGAGCGGGCAGATGCTCCTCCGTATTCAAGAGAGAGGGGGCGAGAAATTTCGCCGTCTCCAATCTTGACGAGGCAATAGAGGTAAGGCGCGCGGTAGGCGACGGTGCTATGATACTTATTCTCGGCTACACCGACCCCGCGTATGTCGACGACCTTGTAAAAAACGGCATAACACAGACTGTATTCTCCGAAAAATACGCACGCGCTCTTTCGAAAAATCTAAAGGGCAAGCTTAACGTGCATATAAAAATAGATACGGGCATGAACCGCCTCGGTTTTTCTTCGGATGAGGAGGGCATCGATGCCGCCGCACGGTGTGCACGGCTGCCGGGTCTTCACGCGGACGGTATATTCACGCATTTTGCCGATGCAGATGAAGCGGACGAAGAGCCGACGCGCAGGCAGTTTGAGCGCTTTATGCATGCGATAAAGACTCTCGAAGGGTCGGGCTTTTCTTTTCGCATGAGACATTGCTGCAATTCCGCCGCGACCGTGCGCTTTCCCGATATGTATCTTAATGCGGTAAGGTGCGGTATAATTCTCTACGGTTTAAATCCGTCGGACTGCTCCTCTCTTTCGGGTCTTACCCCCGTTATGAGTCTGCACTCGCGCATAGTTCATATACATGAGGTGCACCCCGGCGAGCGCATCAGCTACGGCGGTACATTCTCTCCCTGCAAGCCCGTGAAGGTTGCGACCGTACCGATAGGCTACGACGACGGACTGTTGCGCTCATACGCGAGCGAGGGCTTCTATATAAACGGGAAATATGCAAAAATTCTCGGCAGGATATGCATGGACCAATGCATGGTCGACATAACGGACATCGACTGCCGCGAGGGAGATAACGTCGAGATATTCGGCTCTCATCAGAGCGTCGATACCTTTGCGCGTGCCGCCTCGACGATAAACTACGAGGTCACATGCATGGTCGGCAAGAGAGTCCCGCGCGACGAGGTATGAGATGAAGCTCATAGAGAAGATATTTATTTTCTTTGATAAGGCGGCAAAAAATGCCGTCGGCGCGTACGCCGCTTTCGCGGCGTTTTTCACCATTGTATCTTTTTTTCCTTTTCTGATGCTGCTGCTCACTCTGCTGCAGTTCCTGCCCTTTTCCGCGGCGGAGGTCATACAGTATTCTTCTTCGCTGCTGCCTCAGTCCGTGACGGAAGTCGTCGACCCGATAATCACCGAAATATACTCAGCGGGCACGGGACTTATATCCGCGACGGCGATTGCATCCGTCTGGGCTGCGTCAAAGGGCGTATACGCCATAATATGCGGATTAAATCAGGTCTACGGAGTAAAGGAAACGCGTAATCTCATGCTTGTGCGCGCCATGTCTGTTTTCTATACAATAGTCTTCATACTCATGATAGTTATGAGCGTAGTATTGCTGCTCTTCGGCGCAAAGCTCTTTGCGCTGCTCGAAACATTCGTACCGTGGATATCGCACCTCGCGGGATTACGGTATATACTCGGTGCGGTCGTATTCGTGCTCTTCTTTCTCATAGTTTTCTGTGCCCTGCCAAACAGGCGCGCAAAAATAACAAAGGAGCTGCCCGGTGCACTTGTCGCCGCCCTCGGCTGGATAGGCTTCAGTGCGATTTATTCCTACTACATAAATCACTTCAGCCGGTTTCCCGTTATATACGGCTCAATCGCCGCCGTCGTATTTCTCATGCTGTGGTTATACTTCTGCATGTATATAATGCTGCTCGCCGCGCAGATAAACGCGGGAAGATATCAGACTGACGTATATGACATGTGGAAAACGCCGTAAAGGTGCTCCCGCGGCTTTTCTCAGGGCGGAAAAAGAGCGTGTGCGCATAAGCGTGCGATACCCCGTTTTCGGTTGACAAGAGAGCGAAAATGTGGTATCATATTTTAAATAAAAACAACGGAGAAGAATATGGTACGCAGCATGACCGCGTTCGGCAGAGCACGCGGTGAAATAAACGGAAAAAAGATCATTGCCGAGATTAAGAGCGTCAATAACAGGTATCTCGACTGTCAGGTAAAGCTGCCCAGAGCCTATGCATTTCTTGAGGAAAAGATAAAGGCGCTCGCTGCCTCCCGCATAAGCAGAGGAAAGGTCGAGATAAGCATCTCAATAGAGAATACGGAAAGCACCGGGGCTGCCGTCGCACTCGACGAGGCTTACGCGCGCAGCTATATCGACGCACTTTTCGCCCTGCGTGATCATTTTGCCCTTACCGACGACATAACGGTCATGGGCGTTGCCGCAAACAGAGATATATTTACCGTGACGCGCGCGGAGGAGGATGCCGAGCGCGACTGGGAGGACGTTAAGGGCGTTCTCGAGAGTGCGCTTGACGACTTTATTTCATTCAGAGAAAAAGAGGGAATGCGCCTGCGTGATGACCTTACGGCGAAGAAACAGACGCTTGAGAGGATACTCTGCTCGGTTGAGGAGCGCTCGGGCGAATGCATCGCCTCTTATAAAAACAAGCTTGAGGACAGGCTGCACGCTATACTTGAGGATAACAGCATAGACCTAAACGAACAGCGCATACTCACAGAATGCGCGATATTCGCCGACCGCGTGGCAATAGACGAAGAAACGGTAAGGCTTCGCTCGCATCTGCAGGCTTTTGACGAGATGCTCTTAACAAGCGAGCCTGTGGGCAGAAAGCTTGATTTTCTCCTGCAGGAGATGAACCGAGAGACAAACACCATAGGCAGCAAGGCACAAGACACAGAGATAGCGCGGGACGTTATCGAAATGAAAAATGAGCTTGAAAAAATCAGAGAACAGATACAGAATCTGGAGTAGACAATGAAATTTTTAAATGCGGGCTTCGGCAACCTCATATGCTGCGACAGAATAGTTTCGGTAGCCTCGCCCGAGGCAGCCCCTATAAAGAGAATGGTACAGGACGGCAAGGATGACCGCAGAGTCATTGACATCTCGTGCGGGCATAAGACAAAGAGCGTTATATTCTGCGACAGCGACCATATCATACTATCTGCGCTCACTCCCGAGAAAATTTACACTCTGCTTGAGGGGACGGACGCAGACACGCAGGGTGAGGCGGGCGAGTAATGAGAGGTCTGCCGATTATCATAGCAGCACCGTCCGGCTGCGGCAAGGGAACAGTAATACCGCTCGTGATAAAGGAGCTTGAGAGAGCCGTATACTCCGTTTCATGCACGACGCGCTCACCGCGCGCGGGCGAGGAGGACGGCAGCGACTATTTCTTTATAACAAGAGAAGAGTTCGAGGAACGCATTGCACGCGGAGAAATGCTCGAATACAACGAGTACGTGGGAAATCTCTACGGCACACCTCTGTACGAGACGCAGGAGAGGCTCGGGAGCGGGCTTGACGTCATCTTTGAGGTGGACGTAAACGGCGCGGAGAATATCCGCAGGCGGCTCGAGGGTGCGGTATCGGTGATGATACTCCCGCCGAGCTTCGGAGTCCTGCGAAAAAGGCTTGAGGGCAGAGGTACGGACTCGCCCGAGGTGATAGAAAAAAGACTGAAAAAAGCGCTTGATGAGATAGAGAGGCTGCCTGGCTTTGATTACTATGTTATAAACAGAGACGGTATGCCCGACAGATGCGCGCGCGACATTCTCGGTATAATAACAGCCGAGCGGCGTCGCACGTCACGCAATTCGGACCTGACAAATAAATTCAAAAACGGCGAGAGCCTTATAACACGGGAGGAAAGATAATTATGATAATGTACCCAACGGTAGACGAGCTTACGAAAGGTAAAATAAACAGATACACATTGGTGCTTGCCACGTCGAAATGTGCGCGCAGGCTGACCGACGAGTATGTTGCTCAGCGCGAGAAAGCGGAGAAGCTCATAGCTAATAAGGAGACGGACAAGACTCTCTGCCAGCTTATCGAAAAGGATCTGCGCGACGAAAAGGCGGTTACAAACGCCGTGCACCGTCTCGCCGACGGCGAATACGAGATAATCAATGCGCCTGATATAGAGAAGTAAAACTCCGCCCCGCCGCACGGCGGGGCAAACGTACATATTTTTTCGGACAGAGGGGGTGCCCGCATGAAGCAGCTAATATGCAGAGTTCATATTCTTGACCTGCCGTTTCATGCGGACAGACCCTTTGACTATTTTGTACCGCAGACGGTAAAGGAAGTGCACATAGGAAACTTTGTTGCTGTCCCGTTCGGCGGGGCAAACAGGACGCAGGTCGCGGCGGTAACGGAGATACGAGAGGCGGTCGACGCGGAGCTGTCAAAGCTCAAGCCTCTGCACGCGGTCATATACCCGGACTTTTCCCTCGATGAGGACGATATGGCGCTCGTCAGGTTTTTGTGCAGCCGCACGCTGTGCTCCTACGGCGACGCGATAAAGGCTGTCTGCCCCGTGTCCTCATTCTCTCAGGTTACGGAGAACTACTCCGTCGCTCCGTCCCTCTCTCTCTCCGAGCGTGAGCAGGGCGGAGAAATCCTTGAATTTATAGAGAAAAAAGGCAGCTGCGACAGAAAAAAGCTGCTCGGGCATTTCGGCACGGGCGCGCAGACAAGACTCCGCGAGCTTGAGAGGAGCGGGATAATAGTCAGAGGCTTCCGTCTCACGGAGTCAAAGGAAAACTGCGTTGAGACCGTGTACCTCACGGGAGACGCCGAACGGCTGCTCGACTCGCCCGCCTGCCGCAGGAGTAAAAAAAAGCGGGAGGCAGTAGAGCTGCTGTCGGAGGGAGAACTTACCTTTGAGGAGCTGAAAATACGCTGTGCGCTCACCCGCGCACAGTTAAACGCCATGTGCTCCGCAGGACTTGTCAGAGTCGAAAAGACGGATAAATACCGCACCCCGTACACGTCGGAGCATAAGGCGCTGCGCCCCGCGCTCTCGGATGAACAGAGGAAGGCAAGCGACACTCTCTGCGGGCTTTTTGACAGAGGAAGGGCTCAGGCGGCTCTGCTCTACGGCGTTACGGGCAGCGGCAAGACTCAGGTCATGCGAGAGCTCATCGATCATGTAACCGAGCGGGGCAGGAGCGTTATAATGCTCGTTCCCGAGATAGCGCTGACACCGCAGACGGTCGGATTTTTCATCTCCCTTTACGGGCAGAGAGTAGTCGTCATACATTCGGCTCTCTCGGCGGGAGAGCGATTTGACGCATGGCGAAAGATACGCGACGGGCTTGCCGACATATGCATAGGCACGCGCAGCGCGGTTTTCGCTCCCTTCAAGAATCTCGGTGCGATTATTATCGACGAGGAGCAGGAGCATACGTACAAATCGGACAGAGACCCGAAATATCACGCCGTGGATGTGGCGCGGCTGCGCTGCGCACGATCGGACGCGCTCATGCTGCTCGCATCCGCTACCCCGTCGGTTGAGGGCTTTTATAAAGCCGAAACGGGAAAATACACTCTCGTTCGCCTTACCGAGAGGTACGGAGAGGCTCACCTGCCCGAGGTCATCATAGCGGATATGCGCGAGGACGCGCGCGCGGGAAATACCTCGCCCATAGGCAGCGTACTCTCGGGCGAGCTTAAAAAAAATCTGGAGAGCAAAAATAAAACAATACTTTTTGTAAACAGGCGCGGGTATAACAGCTTTCTCTCATGCAATATGTGCGGCAACGTATGCACATGCCCGCACTGCTCCGTGTCGCTCACATACCACACGCGCGGCAGATATATCTCCGATGATGACGAGAGCATAGGGGACGCACGGGCGCGCAACGGATATCTCGTCTGCCACTACTGCGGCTACCGCATACCCGTACCGCACGCGTGCAGCGAATGCGGCAACAAGGTGCTGCAGTTCATGGGCTTCGGCACGCAATTGGCGGAGAACCGACTGCTCGACGGGTACGACGGCATACGCGTACTGCGCATGGATGCGGACACGACGCGCGGCAAATTTTCGCACGATAAAATACTCGATAAATTCCGCTCGGGAGAGGCTGACGTGCTGCTCGGGACGCAGATGGTGACAAAGGGACATGACTTCCCCGACGTGACGCTCGTGGGAGTGTTAAACGCCGACAGCTCGCTTTTTCTCGATGACTTCCGCGCAAACGAGAGAACATTCTCCCTCATAACTCAGGTGATAGGCCGCGCGGGACGCGGGGACAAGGCGGGCAGAGCCGTAATACAGACCTACAGCCCCGACAGCCCCGTTTTAAAGAAAGCTGCGGAGCAGGACTACGACGGCTTTTATAAGGACGAGATAGCGCTGCGCCGCGCGCTTGTTTTTCCGCCGTTCTGCGATATAGCGCTTTTCTCTTTCTCATGCCCGTCGGAGGACGAGCTTGCCCCCGCGGCAAAGAGCTTTGCGGACAGGATGAGGGAACTGCTCACCGATAAAAGATTCAAGGATGTGCGCCTCCAGGCTTTCGGCCCGTTTGAAGCGCCTATATATAAAAAAAGAGACAGATATTACATGCGCCTCGTGGTAAAGTGCGTATCAAATACCGATACGCGTTCGCTCTTCGCTCTGCTCATACGCGAGCAGTCGGCAAAGAACCGCCGCATAGGCATTTCATGCGACATTAACCCGTCGGTGCTGTAAAAAAGGAGTAAACATGGCAATACTGCAAATACTTAAAGAGGGCGAAGACACCCTGCGCGCACACAGCCGCGCGGTAGACGAAATAACGCCGAGAATTCTTACGCTGCTTGACGATATGTGGGACACTCTGCATGAGTCGGGCGGAGTGGGGCTTGCCGCGCCCCAGGTAGGCGTGCTGCGCCGCGTCGTCGTGATAGAGTGCGAGCCGGGCGAGTTGATAGAGCTTATAAATCCCGTTATAATATCAACCTCGGGCGAGCAGACGGGGGTTGAGGGCTGCCTCTCCTTCCCGGGCAAGAGCGGAATAGTAAAAAGACCCGCAAGGGTCACGGTCGAGGCCCTCGACCGCACGGGCAAGAAGTGCCGATACCGCGGAGACGGGCTGCTCGCCCGCTGCTTCTGCCACGAGCTTGACCACCTTGACGGTGTGCTCTACATCGATAAGGCGGAGAGAATGCTCACTCAGGACGAGATAGAAGAAATGTACGGAGAGGATGACTGATGAGAGTTCTTTTTTTCGGTACACCCGATTTTGCGCTTACCTGCCTCTGCGGGCTGCATAACTCGGAGCATACCGTCGTCGGTGTCGTCACGCAGCCCGATAAGCCGAAGGGACGCGGATATACGCTCACCCCGCCGCCCGTGAAGGTCTGGGCGGAGCAGCATTCTCTGCCCGTCTATCAGCCGCAGAGCCTGCGCGACGGGGCGCTTGAGCCTTTGCTGCGCGAGATTGACCCCGATGTCATATGCGTCGTAGCATACGGAAAAATCCTGCCGAAATACATCCTTGACTACCCGAAATACGGCTGTATAAACGTCCACTCCTCACTGCTCCCCGCATACAGAGGAGCTGCACCCATGCAGCGCGCGATAATGGACGGCTGCACCGAGACGGGGATAACAACAATGTACATGTCCGAGGGACTTGATACGGGAGATATGCTCGAGCGGCTGGTATGCCCGATAGGTGAGAATGACAATTTCGAGGATATACACGACAGGCTCGCGGATATGGGTGCCGAGCTTCTGCCGCATACGCTCACTGAGCTTGCCGCGGGCACCCTTACCCCCGTCCCTCAGACCGGAGAGGCAAGCTACGCCGAGAAGATAACGCGCGGCGACTGCCTTATTGACTTTAATATGAGCGCACGCGTGATACACGATAAGGTCCGCGCGCTCAGCCCCATTCCCCTTGCCTATACGCATCACTCCGGAAAGCTGCTAAAGATAGTCACCACCTCTCTCACGGGCAGAAAGTCGGACGCACGCCCCGGCACGGTCATTTCCCTTGATGAGGGTAAAATCTTCGTTGCCTGCGGCGACGGAGTGATTGCCGTCACTCGACTTCTGCCCGAGGGCAAAGGTCGCATGGACTCGTGCGACTACATTCGCGGCAGAAAGATAAAGATAAACGATATTCTGGGAGAATAAAAAATGTACGGATACTACTATATGTACGGAACGGATTTTTACGTCGCCGTGCTTATGATTGCGGCGATGATATTTGCCCTTGCAGCACAGATATCGGTCAAGAGCACCTTTAACCGCTATTCAAAGAAACTGAGCTCCCGCGGTATTACGGGCGCTCAGGCGGCGCGCATGATTCTCGATCGCAACGGTCTGACCGGTGTCCGCATAGAGCGCATCTCCGGCTCTCTTACCGACCATTATGACCCGCGCTCGAATGTAATACGCCTGTCCGACAGCGTCCATGACAATTCTTCCGTTGCCGCCGTTGGCGTGGCGGCGCATGAGTGCGGACACGCGGTGCAGTATGCCGCAGGCTACGGTCCCGTAAAGCTGAGGGCAGCTATCATTCCTATAACTCAGTTTTCTTCCCGTGCGGCAGTCCCGCTTATAATAATCGGGCTGCTCATAAATCTCACGGGGCTTGCATATCTCGGGGTGCTTTTCTTTGCGCTTGCCACATTCTTTCAGCTTGTGACTCTTCCCGTAGAATTCAATGCGTCGCACCGCGCGCTCGCAACGCTCGAGGAATACGGTACGTTAAGTGACGATGAGCTCTCCGGCGCACGCAAGGTGCTGCGCGCGGCGGCAATGACATACGTCGCCGCCCTTGCCGTATCCCTGGTCCAGCTGCTGCGCTGGATAGCGGTAATAGGCTCAAACAGCAATAACAGGAGGGGCCGCAGATGACAGCCCGAAAGGCGGCTTTCACCTCCCTCATGCGCTGCGAAAAGGCGGGGCGGTATACGAATATCGAGCTTGACTCCGCCATAAAGAAGTATTCCCTCGACGAGGAGGAACGCGCCCTTTATACGGCACTTGTCTACGGCGTCACCGAGCGGCGTATAACCCTTGACTTTCTTATTGATTCTTTCTCAGACATAAAGACCTCAAGGATTTCACCCGCCGCACGCACGGTACTGCGCATGGGAATATATCAGATACTTTTTCTCGAGAGAATTCCCGACCATGCCGCCGTGTACGAAAGCGTACAGCTTGCAAAGCAGTATTCAAGGGCTGCCGCGGGCTTTGTAAATGCAATTCTGCGGCGCACGCTGCGCGAGCGTGAAGAGATAAAATATCCCGATAAGGCAACCGAGGCGGGAATGCGCTCCGATTTGTACGGGATGTGGTGCGAGCAGTACGGAAATGCGAAGGCGGATAAAATCGCCGACTCGATGACAGAGCATGCCTACCTTACCCTCCACGCCGATACTCTGCGCATTGATGCACACTCTCTGCGCCGTGAGATAGAATGCGGCAGCACGGTAGGCAGACTCTCCCCCGACTGCGTAAGGCTTACGGAAAATATGCCCGTGACGGATTTCGCTCCGCTCGAGGACGGGCTGTGCTTTGTACAGGATGAGTCGAGTGCATATGCCGCCTCACTTCTTGACGCCCGCCCCGGCATGACGGTATGCGACGTCTGCGCCTGCCCGGGAGGCAAGAGCTTTTCCGCGGCACTCTCGATGAAAAACGAAGGGGTAATCTATTCCTTTGATTTGCACGAAAACAAGCTGTCGCTTATTGAGAACGGAGCGAAGAGACTCGGAATAGATATAATTAAAACCGAAGCACGCGACGCACGCGAGCCGTCCGAGGTGCTTTTCTCACGTGCGGACAGGGTTCTCTGCGACGTGCCCTGCTCGGGATTCGGCGTATTGCGTAAAAAGCCCGAGCTGCGCTCGAGGGCTGTCTCGGAGACAGAGGGTCTGCCGCAGATACAGTATGACATACTCGACGCGTCATCGCGATATGTTAAGTCGGGCGGTTTGCTCGTTTATTCTACATGTACATTAAATAAGAGGGAAAACGAAGAGGTCGCATCCCGCTTTCTCCGTGAGCATGGCGAATTCTCCCCCGCACCGTTTTACGACAGCGGGCACATGCGCACGATTTTCCCCTTTGAATTCGATTCGGACGGATTTTTTGCGGCGAGATTTGTAAGAAATTAAAAATGAAAGAAAAGAAAAAGAAGATTTTTGCCGCGGTTACGCTTGTGTTAGCGCTCGCGGTCATGGGATTTATAACAGTTGCGATAACAATGCAGCTGCGTAAGATAGGCAGTGCGCCCGAGGACGTGCGTCAGTTTTTCGCGTCATTCGGCTGGGGTGCACCCGCCGTCGCGCTCGGTCTGCAAGTGCTGCAAATACTCATAGCGTTCATACCCGGAGAGCTTGTTGAAAGCGGTATGGGATTTGCGTTCGGCGCACCTATCGGGACGCTGCTCTGCTACATAGGACTTGCGATAGGCGAAGCTCTTGTGTTTATTCTGATACGGCGTTTCGGCTCGCGCGCGCTTGAGTATTTCGTGCCGAGGGAGAAGTTCGAGAGATTTGAATTTCTGCGCGACGAAAATAAATTCAAAAAGGTACTGTTTATACTTTTCGTCATTCCCGGCACGCCGAAGGACATGCTCACCTACATAGCACCTTTATACAAGATAAAGTTGTCGGAATTTCTCGCAATAACACTCATCGCCCGTTTCCCGTCGGTCATCTCGTCGACCGTCGGCGGACACCTGCTCTCGTCGAAAAATTATCTCGGAGCCGCGGTCATGTACGCTGTCACGGGCGCTCTCAGCCTGATCGGCATGTATTTATACAATCTCATCATGAAGAAAAAAGCCGCGCACGCGCATAAGAATTAGATTTTGTATAGGGAAAGCTCTCGCTTTCCCTGTTTTTTTAAGTTTTTTGCGCTGCTTTTTTCGTGACAGACAACTATAACTATTCGCAAATGCACAAAGGAGAAATCCCGGGGAGGATCTCTCCTTAATTTATTTACGGGCATATATTTCCGCTTTTCTCATGCAAATCTCTACAAAAAGCCCGTTATTTATTTTTCTTTGCGTACTCTTCCCTTTTTTCTTTTTTCGCATGCGCATCTCAAGGACGGCTCGCCCGCCTTCTTTTTTGTTTTTTTAAAAAATCCCGTCACCTGTTGACTTCTTCGGTGAAAAGTATTATAATAACGGATGTTCTAATATTAGAGTATCTAAAAGTGAGGTGTCGTTATGACGGGACAGGGCTTCGGCGCGGCAAAATTATTCATGAGTGCAAACAGATTTATCGAGGCATACCATACGGTACTCGGACCGATATGCAAAAGGACGGGACTGCCGCCTATGGCGGTAGACATACTGATGTTTATAGCGAATAATCCGAGCAGCGGCACGGCGGCAGAGATATGCAAGTGCCGCGGACTCAAGCCGGGCATCGTGTCGGTTCACATCGACAGACTCGTTGAGAAAGGACTTCTCACGCGCGGGAACGTCCCGGGCGATAGGCGTAAAACGCTCCTTACCTGCACCGGCGCCGCATCGGACATTATCGAGGAGGGGCGCATGATACAGCGCCTTTTCGCCCGCAGCCTGACCGTCGGACTGACGGACGCCGACCTATGCGCCTTTCGCAGGTGTCTTGCGGCAATAGGAGACAATATCAATGAAATCTGCAGAAACGGACTTCGCGCCGAGGAGGAGAAGTGAAAATGATAAAGCTTCTTAAAAATATGCGTACAAAAGAGCGTATAATGGCGTTTATATGCCTTGCCGCAGTCGTGGTGCAGGTTTATTTCGACCTGCGGCTTCCCGACTATATGACCGAGCTGACCGTGCTCATAAAAACATCGGGTACGACAAATGATATCGTGCATGTCGGCTTAAAAATGCTCGGCTGTACCGGCATGAGCGCACTGCTCGCCGTCATGTGCGGCTTTCTCGCGGCAAAGACCGCATCGGGCTTCAGCTTCACCGTCCGCGAAAGGCTTTTCCGTCATGTAATGGATGCGGGCAGCGCAGAGATGCACGACTTTTCCGTAGCGAGCCTCATAACGCGAACGACAAACGACATAACGCAAATTCAGATGATAATAGCCATGGGGCTGCAGATGCTGATAAAAGCGCCGATAATGGCGGTCTGGGCTATCATCAAGATACTCGGAAAAAGCCCCGAGCTGTCCGCCGTCACTGCCGTCTTTGTCGTCGTTCTCTTCGCCGTGGTACTCTCCGTCATGAGCGTATGCATACCGCGCTTCCGCCTTGTCCAAAAGATGACTGACAGGATAAACCGCGCCGCCGGAGAAAATCTCACGGGAATAAATGTCGTGCACGCCTTTAACGCAGAGAGCTTTCAGAATAAAAAATTCGATATCCCGAGCAAAGGCATGTTTGAGCTGCAAATGAAGAACCAAAAGCTGTTCGCCGTCATACAGCCGACTATGACTCTCGGCATGAACGGACTTGCCCTCGCCGTATATTGGGTAGGCGCTGCGCTTGTCTCAAATATTCCGACGGGTGACATGAGCGCACGTCTGACGATGTTCAGCGAGGTACTCGTATTCAGCACCTACGCCACGTATATCGTTATGTCATTTATGATGCTCGCGATGATATTCATGCTGCTGCCTCAGGCGCAAGTATCCGCCGAGCGGATAAACGAGGTGCTTGACTGCCCGCAGTCGGTGCACGAGGGCAATACAAGGGAGGGAAAAGAGGTCGGAACGGTAGAATTCAGAAATGTTTCCTTCCGCTATCCCCACGCATCGGCTGATGAACTAACCGATATCGACTTCCGCGTAAACAGAGGCGAAACTCTTGCGATTGTAGGCGCTACGGGCAGCGGCAAGACCACGCTCACGGGGCTTATAGCGCGCTTTTATGACGCAACATCCGGCGAGGTGCTCATAGACGGCGTGAATGTAAAGGACTACACCTTTGACGCTCTTTACAACAGGCTCGGCTACGTAACACAAAAGGCTCTGCTCTTCTCGGGCACGGTGAAAGAAAATGTACTCTTCGGCGAAAGTGCGGCGGACGGAGATGCCGATGCCCTATCGCAGGCGCTTGAGCTGTCGCAGGCAAAGGAATTTGTCGATAGGCTTGAGGGCGGCACTGAGCATGAGATAGCGCAGCTCGGCAGAAATGTTTCGGGCGGTCAGAAACAGCGCCTCTCCATCGCCCGCGCGCTCGCACGCAAGCCCGAGATACTTATTTTCGACGACTCGTTTTCTGCTCTTGATTACAGAACTGACGCGAAGCTGCGCGAGGGACTCTCGCAGTCTCTGCACGACACGACAAAGATAATCGTCGCGCAGCGCATAAGCACCATACGGCACGCCGATAAAATAATCGTACTCGAGCGCGGAGAAATAGTCGGCTCTGGAACTCACGAAGAGCTTATGAAAAACTGCGGCGTCTACCGCGAGATAGCCATGTCTCAGCTCGACGCATCGGAGCTTGCGTAAGGAGAATTAAAATGAAGAAAAACAACCGTAAAAGCGGCTCGGCTCTCCCGAGAATAGCAAAATATATGCGAAAGGATGCGGGAATAATCGTCACCGCCCTTATTCTTGCCGCTCTCAGCGCAGTAATGACGATTATAGGTCCGGATAAAATAGGCAGGATAGCGACGCTCATGTCCGACTCGCTTGCGGGCAGCATTGACCTAAAGGCAATTTCGAAAATAGGAATTTTCCTTGCCGTACTTTACACGCTAAGCGCACTTTTTAGCTTTATTCAGCATTACTCTATGGCGGTAATCACTCTGAAGATGTCCTACCGTATGCGCGGAGAGCTGTCCGAGAAGATAAATAAAGTACCGCAAAAGTACTTCAATACGTCCTCTCAGGGCGACATTCTCAGCCGGATTACAAACGATGTATCAACCCTGCAGCAGGGCTTAACAAACAGCCTGCCTGTAATAATAGGCGCCGCAACTCAATTTATCGGGTGTCTTATCATGATGTTCGTGACGGAGTGGCACCTCGCCCTTATCTCCGTCGGAGTGACGCTCGTGGGGATGACGCTCACGGTTATTGTCATGGCAAAGTCACAGCGCTTCTTTTCCGCACGGCAAAAGAGCCTCGGTAAGCTGAACGGATACGTCGAGGAGATGTACTCGGGCCATGAGGTCGTACGTATAAGCCGAGCCGAGCGTAAGGTCGGCGCACGCTTTGACCGACTTAATTCCGCCGTTTACGACGCTAACTGGAAGTCTCAGTTTCTCTCGGGCATTATGCAGCCGCTCATGAATATCATAGGAAATATCTCATACGTCGCCGTGTGCGTTTTCGGCTCGGTGCTTGCAATGAGAGGTACAATTGAGTTCGGCGTAATTGTTTCGTTTATCCTATATGTGCGCCTTTTCACCTCCCCCCTTACTCAGATAGCGCAGGGCATGACGAATATGCAGACCGCCTCGGCATCGGCTCACCGCATTTTTGATTTTCTCGAAAGCGAAGAGCTGCCCGATGAGAGCGAAAAGACAGCAGCACCCGAGAGCATTCACGGAGCTGTCAGCTTTGAGCATGTGCGCTTTGCATATCCTGACGCACCCGATAAAGTGATAATAAAGAACTTCTCCGCACAGGTAAGCCCGGGTCAAAAGGTCGCAATAGTCGGCCCTACCGGCGCGGGAAAAACGACAATTGTCAATCTTCTCATGCGTTTCTACGAAATAAACTGCGGCAGCATAAGGATAGACGGCGTGCCCGCCTCGGACATGAAAAGAGAGGATGTGCACAGGCTCTTCGGCATGGTATTGCAGGACACATGGCTCTTTGAGGGAACTGTCAGGGAGAACCTCGTATACAATATGGAGGGAATAACCGATGACGACCTCGAGAGAGTATGCCGCGCCTGCGGACTTGATAAATTTATTCATACTCTGCCCGACTGCTTTGATACGGTTCTCACGGAGAGCGCGGGCATATCCGCGGGACAGAAGCAGCTGCTCACGATAGCCCGCGCCATGCTGCAGAATGCACCGATGCTTATCCTCGACGAGGCAACCTCGTCCGTCGACACCCGCACCGAGCTTTTAATCCAGAGAGCTATGGACTCCCTTACGAAAGGACGGACGAGCTTTGTCATAGCGCACCGCCTCTCCACGATAAAGAATGCCGACCTTATCCTCGTAATGCGTGACGGCGATGTCACGGAGAGCGGCACGCACGACGAGCTGATGCAGCGCGGCGGCTTCTACGCCGAGCTTTACAACAGCCAATTCGACCGCGCATCTTAGCGGCAGCCTTTTTGAGAAACGGCAAATAATTCAAAAGGAGAAACCTATACGAGTTTCTCCTTTTTTATCTATCAGAGACAGTGAGCATAAGACCGGTCTGTTTTTTGTGCTTACACGCAGAAGCCGAAGTTGACCCCGGCATAGGGCCATGAGGCGGAGGTATAGCCCGCGTGACCGGTGGCGTGCACTATGCAGTAGGAGGAGTCGTCCTCCGCTCTTACGCTGCGCTCCCACCACTCGCGTATGTCGGGCAGCGGCTGCAGCTTTATTCTGCTCTCATCGTCCGTGAATATCTCGTACTTCTCTCCCTCCTGCCCCTTGGAGTGATAGACAGTCCCGAAGCATTCGCTCTCGGAGAAGAGGAATATCTTCATACTCTCGGTAAGCAGCCTGCCGTTCTTTGCATACGTCTTTTTGTCCGCCGCGCCGACATTGTATCTTAAGTCTGCGGGCATGGCCGAATAAATATATCCGTTTAAATATTCGTACATCGACGTAGAGGCAAATCCGCCCGCATTCGATGCGCTCTCCGCCATGGCGCGGGCATCCTGCATTATATCCTTTAAGCCGAAGGTTATCCCCGCCTTGCCGCCGTCCGTCAGGTCGTCGTGATTAAATCCGTATATCTGTGCCGTGAGCACTTCCCCGCTGTCGAGATAAAGCTTTTTCTCATCTCCCACGTTCCATACGGCGTCTGCTATACCTGCACGTGATGCTGCACGTACCTGCTCCCATGATGTCTGTTCAAGGGTCGGTGCGATATATCCTACCTTGTTTGCGTCGTAGTTTATACTTCCCTTAGTCTCGTACTCGGTTATTATTCCCTTTTCTATTAAGAGATTTCTCATTCTCACGGCAATCGTCGCCGCCTGTGCGCGCGTGACATAGCCCTTGGGGTCAAGCCTTGTCGCGCTTACTCCCGTGATTATTCCGTCGCTGACTGCCCATATCATTGCGTCGCGGAATGAGTCGCTTATTTCATTATTATCCGTATACCCGTTGAGTACGCCTACGGTCACTCTCAGATGTGCGTTCTTATAGTCAAGTATGTATCTGTATAAAACCGCGGCGAGTGCCTCTCTCGTTATATAATCATTGGGAGCAAATGTATCACTCTCACGTCCGTTGAATATTCCGTTCTCCTTTGCCCATGTTATCGCCTGACTTGCAAAAGATGAGGTATCAACATCAAAAAAATCGTTATTTCCGTACTCGGGCGAGCCGTCCATTCTCCATATGACCGTCGCTGCCATCGCGCGGGTCACGTTTGCATTCGGGGAGAATGCACCCTTGCCCGTTCCGTTCATATATCCGTAGTGAGCGGCGCGCGATACGCTCTCGGTAAGGCTGCCCGAGCTTACGTCGCTGTATGATACCGCCTTTACCCAACGTGCATAAAGATATTCAAAGCCCTCGTGTGTATATACCGTGTCCTCGGTCACTATCCCGCCGTCGGCATTTGCCCATCCGTCAAAAAAATATCCGCTCTTCGCGGGAATAGGGAATGCGGGCGTCTTTGTCCCGTCCTGAGTCTCGTACACCTCACCGTAGGTCTTGCCGCGGGTTGCGACTCTCGTATATACCGTGTCGGTCTGTCCGCCGTATTTCTTTAAGTCGGTAAAAGCTATAAGCCCGCTCTCGGGTGTTCTCTGCCATACGGCGGTAAGGGTTATTATATTCCCGCCGTCCGCATTAAGGCTCTCGGAGGATGAAACCTTGAAGCGCGCACCTCTCTCATATGTAACGGGACGCGACCCGCCCGTATACGACCATCCCGCGAATGTATATCCCTCGCGCGTGGGCACTTCCGTCGGCAGGGTAATACCTCCCGCCGCATATGCCATAGACGCGGGAACGCCGTCGGCATCATCGCCTATATCAAATCTGATGACATAAGTGTCCTTTACCCAACAAGCATATACGGTTTTCGTTTCGGGTGAGAAATACTTCATTCCGGGGAAAAGCTCCGCCTCACCGTCCGCCTCAAATGACCAACCGAGGAATGTATATCCCGCTCTTACCGGTATGTCCGAGGTTATTGTTATGCTCTCTCCGTCGTAATATATGAGCTGAGATTCGGGGGCGTTCACTCCGCCGTTTGCGTCGTAGTTAAGTACGGATTTGCCCCGTCTTACCGCGGTATCCTCAAGAGTATAGTTCTTAAAAGCAGGAAGGAATCCTCCGTTCTCGGGAAGGTATACTTTCCCGTCTCCGCCGCTTATCTTCCATCCCTTGAAGATATATGCGCCGATATTCGGATAAGCAAGGCTCGGAACTTTTATACTGTATTTCGCATTGCTGTACATTATCTTTTGTGACGGGATATCGTCAAAATATCTTGTATTGTATGTTATGATACAGTATATCTCTTCCCATCGCGCGGTAATAACGGAGTTATGCGATATCGTTATACTGTCACCGTACTTATAATTCTTGCCGTCAAGCTCCCATCCCGAGAATTTATATCCCGTTTTAGTTGACTTATACTTAGCAATAATATCCTTACTCTCACCGAACGAAACGGTCTCCTCATGCACAGTATTCCCGTCCGCAGTGAATTTTACATTCGCGCTCCACCGCGCGTACAGATATATTTTGTCTTTATTCGACGGGACATAGCTGTCCACTGTTACTTTATCATTGCCGAGATACCAGTCTACAAATGTGCATCCTGTTCTTGCAGCATCCGAAAGCTCCTTATACTGCATACCCTTGACATAATATCTGTACGGATATTCGCTGCTGCCGCCGTTTGCATTGAATTCAACCTTGACAGTATCGTTCAAAGCACCGTTGACCGCTGCATAAGCGTTAAGGAATGCGCCGTTGGCAACTTTTCCGTTCAACTCCGACATGCCGTCGGCGTACCTGAGTATAAGCTCGCGCAGTTGCTCACCGTTCAACTCCGGTTGTACGCTTAATATAAGTGCGGCTACACCCGCGACAAACGGCGCTGCCATTGATGTGCCATAATCATATTTATATCCCGTAGCATCTATGGCTGTTGTTACAGTACTCAATATATATGATCCGGGTGCTGCTATGTCTACATTTGTTGTTCCGAAGTTCGAATCATAATACAAATGATACGTACTCGTCGCGTTTGCGACTGAAATTATGTTATCAAACGGAAAACCTGCCGGCTCATACGGCGTCTGGTCGATATCTGTGGTTTTATTTCCTGCCGAACATACTATAAGACCGTCATATGCCTCCATGGCATCCATGTAAAAATTAGCAGAACCTTCTCCGCCGAAGCTGCAATTCAAAATCGGAATATTTTCCTCAGTAGCATAAACAACTGCTTTTCGCACAGCTTTAGAAGATATAAGTCCTCGATCTTCACCATCAGTAATCACAGCCTGAAGCGGCACTATGGCGGCATTCCAACATACACCGGTTATGCCTATTCCGTTATTTCCTTTAGC
>CAKSEI010000005.1 GCA_934446285.1 uncultured Eubacteriales bacterium
CTGCACGCACCCGTGTTTATACCCTGAGCACGCGCCATTCTCGGGTTGCAGCCCGTTGCGCGTATTCCGCAGCCTATCTCCGTGCCGAAGAACCAATATAAGAGCATTATCACCGCTATAACAAAAACGGCTGAGATGAAAAGCGTGTTATTGTATATCGGCATGCGCTTGAGATAGTTCATAGATACAAGCAGGTCGTAGTTGCGCGCGGAGAGAGCGCGGTTAGCGCCCGACATTATCTTTAAGTTTACCGAATAGAGCGAAAGCTGAGTGAGTATACCCGCGAGTATCGGAGGTATACCCATAAAAACGTGAAATACTCCCGTGGCAAGTCCCGCGATCATTCCCGCACCCGTTGCGGCGAGCAGAGACACCCATACCCCGTGACCGGATATCATCATCACGGCGCATACCGCACCGCCTGTGCACAGCGTGCCGTCGACAGACAGATCAGCTATGTCGAGTATCTTGTACGTGATATAAACGCCTATAGACATAAGCCCCCATATCAGTCCCTGCGACACAGCTCCCGGCAGTGCACCCAAAAATGTATTTAGCATTATATACCTCTCGATTGCCGCAGTCCGGAAGATTTTTTCTCTCCCGGACTGCGCTTGTGTTTTTTTATTATGCGATGAATCGAAAAATCACTCTGCCGACGTGTCTGTCTTCTCGTAGTCGTCGGGCACGTTGATGCCGAGCTCGCTGCATATCTCCGCATTGTATTTCTTTACGAACTTAGGAGCGTACTCTATGGGCATTTCGGAAATCTTCTTCTCGCCCGTGAGTATCTGTGCCGCCATTTCACCTGTCCTATAGCCTATATCGTAGTAGCTTATCGTAAGGGTAGCTATGCCGCAGCCCTTGCATATGCCCTCTTCTCCCGCTATGACCGGGATTTTCTTCTCGCGCGCGACACTGTCGATTATGCCGGCGGATGAGGCAGCCGTATTGTCCGTGGGGACATACAGCGCGTCGCACGTGCCGCAGGCTGCCGTGACGACGGATGCTATATCGTTAGAGTCGGAGAAAGGATAAAGCTCACCGTCTATTCCGAGCTTTGAGAGCTCGTCCTTTACCGTATTTACCTGATAGAGTGAGTTCGGCTCAGCGGAGCAGTATACAAGTCCGACTTTCTTTGCCGTCGGGACAAGCTCTTTTACCATTGCCGCTTGCTCGTCAAGCGGGGCAAGGTCGGATGTGCCGGAAATATTTCCGCCGACAGTTCCGTTAAAGTCGTCTATCTTGAGCGCTACGCCGTACTCCGTGACGGACGTGCCGAGTATCGGTATCTCGGTAGTCGCCGATGCTGCCGCCTGAAGAGCGGGAGTAGCATTTGCAAGTATCAGGTCGACATTCTTTGATACAAAGCCGTTAACGATGGTAGAGCAGGCGTTTGAGTCGTTAGATGCGTTCTTTTCGTCAAAACTCACCTTGTCGCCGAGCTTCTCCGTGAGAGCCGTCTTGAAGCCCTCGGTTGCTGCGTCGAGCGCGGGATGCTGCGTGAGCTGGCATATGCCCACGGTGTAGGTCTTGTCTGCGTCCTTTCCACCGTTTCCGCCCGAGCAAGAGCAAAGCCCGAGAACGAATGCCGCGGCAAAAAGCAGAGCTGCAATCTTTTTCATTTTTTCTCCCCGCCGACCGTTAGGTCGGCACTTTAATCGTTTAAAATTTTAGCCGTTTAAATTGCTACAGTAATATAATAAACTACAAAAGCGAAAATGTCAAGATTTTTTTAATTTTACGCCACTCTTTTTTTGTGCTGCTCAGCTAAATTTTTATGCATGGTTCGGGAACAAGAAAAAATATCCGATAAAAGCGCACGGATACAATGCTTATAAGGATAATTACAGCTTTGATCGGTTGCATAAATCATGCCAAAATATGCAAAATTGTGCATACTGCTTACAAAATTATGCACCTCTCCGATAAAAAAAGTAATATTATATATTGCAATGAAACCGCCTTTGTGCTATAATACCCGATGTAAAGAAAATCAATTTCGCCGTCTAAAGCGAAAAAGTGCTCCCGGGCTTTTCCCCCGACGGGCTTTGAGACTCTGACGGTAAAAATATAAGGAGAAAAAAGTTATGAAAAAGTCAACCAGGTTCTTGAGCGTTTTGTGCGTTGTCGCCATGCTCTCACTTCTCTTCGTTTCATGCGGTAAGGAAAGCGGAGGCGACTCCGGTTATGCCGCGAACAACACGGAGTTTATTATAGGTTTCTCCGGTCCTCTTACCGGCAGCGCTGCGATATACGGTACCGCAGTTGCAAACGCGGCACAGATGGCTGTTGATGAGATAAACGCCGCAGGAGGTATCGACGGCACGAAATTCAAGGTTGTCGCTCTCGACGATAAGAATGACGCGTCGAACATTGCTACAAACTTTGCCAACCTCTATGAGGGAGGCATGCAGGTCTCTCTCGGTACGGTTACTACCGCTCCCGGACTTGAATTCAAGACCTACGCTCATGAAGATAATGTTTTCGTTCTTACTCCCTCCGCATCAAACGACGATATCCCGGAGTTTGACAACGGATATCAGATGTGCTTCGCCGACGGCAACCAGGGCACTGTCGCTGCGGAATATGTCAACAGCATATGCGCCGGCAAGACCATAGGCATCTTCTACAAGTCGGATGACGCTTACTCCATGGGTATTTACGACAAGTTCAAGGCAACGCTTGACGACAGCATTACGGTCGTCGAGACATCCTTCAACGATGCAACCTCCACCGACTTCAGCGTTCAGATAAATAACTTAAAGGATTGCCCGTTCATCTTCATGCCTATCTACTATCAGCCGGCGACGCTCTTTATGACCCAGGCTGCAGACGTCATGGCAAAGGACACCGTTTACTACGGATGCGACGGATTTGACGGAATAGAGTCAATGACGGGCTTTGACATAAGCTCGATACCGCAGGAGGTATCAATGCTCTCTCACTTCAACTCCAAGGCAACGGACGGCAAGGCTGCCGAATTCATAAAGAAGTACACCGACAAGTACGGCAAGGATACGCTCAACCAGTTCGGCGCTTCCGCCTATGACTGCGTATACGCTATTTACGATGCAATGCTCGAGGCTTACAATAACGACAATAACTCGATAAAGGTTACCATGAGCGCAAGCGACCTGTGTGACCTTCTCAAGGCAAAGTTCAACAGCGGCTATGAATTCTCCGGTGTCACGGGCGATAAGATAACATGGGACAGCAACGGATATGTCAACAAGTCCGCAATCAAATACGTAATAAAGGAACATGACTAAACGTCGGGCTTAAGGTCGGACGAAAGGTAAGGTGCCCCGAGGAGGAGCACCTTATCGCCTTTACTAAAGCTTTTGTTTTTTTTCGGGAATTTTAAAAGATGGAATTTATCACTACGATTATAAACGGACTGAGCCTCGGCGGCATATACGCAATGATAGCTCTCGGATATACCATGGTGTACGGTATAGCTAAGATGCTGAATTTCGCTCACGGCGATATCATCATGGTCGGCGGATATACGATTGTGGTCTTTCTGAACCTTACGGGAAACCCCGTTATCGCAACCGCCGCCGCAGTGCTGCTCTGCGTGCTGCTGGGGGCTGTTATCGAAAAGGTTGCATACAAGCCGCTGCGCGGCGCATCTCCTCTCGCCGTACTTATTACCGCGATAGGCGTCAGCTATCTGCTGCAGAGCCTTGCCCAGATCATATTCGGCTCTTCTCCGAAGATGGCGAATATCGGCTCGCTCGGCGTGCTGGAGATAGGCTCGGTAAGAATACAGGGATATACCGTATTTACTCTTGCATGCACGGTCGCAGTGATGGTCGCTCTGAGTCTCTTTATAAAGATGACGAGGGTAGGTAAGGCTATGCTCGCCGTTTCCGAGGACAGGGGAGCTGCGGAACTTATGGGCGTTAACGTGAACAGAATTATTACGCTTACGTTTATCATCGGCTCGGGGCTTGCCGCACTCGCGGGACTCTGCACTCTTATGAAAGCGCCGAGCATCAGCAGCACATTCGGCGCTATGCCCGGAATAAAGGCGTTCACGGCAGCGGTTATCGGCGGTATAGGCTCGATACCCGGAGCTATGCTCGGCGGTATTATGCTCGGACTCGTCGAGAGCCTCTGCAACAGGGTGAGCGTGATAGCTCCGTATACCGACGCTATCGAATTCGGTATGCTTATCGTTATTCTGCTGATACGTCCTACCGGATTTCTCGGCAAAAAGAGAAGAGAGAAGGTGTGAACATGGGCGCCGCAAAGAAAAAGATACGTTTCAGGCATTTTATAAATTATACCGTAATCGCGATCGTGCTCATCGTGACCGCTGTCCTGTCGCTCACGGGAAATATGAAGTCATCGACGCAGTATCTGCTTGAGAAGATAAGCATATCAATGATTCTTGCCGTTTCCCTCTCCGTGCTCGTCGGGTTCTTAGGAGAGTTGAGCCTCGGTCATGCGGGCTTTATGTGCGCCGGAGCTTATATCGGCGGAAAGCTTGCCGTTCTTCTCGTTCCCTCGCTCGGAAACGGTCCTTTGACCCTTATCATAACGGTTCTTGCGGGCGGACTTTGCGCCGCGCTCTTCGGAATAATCGTCGGGCTTCCCGCACTGAGACTGCGCGGAGATTATCTCGCTATAGTCACGCTTGCTTTCGGTGAGATAATCAAATCATTCTTTATGAATTCTTCCCCGTCCTCTTTCGGCGGAGCTCTCGGTCTGAAAACTCCGAGATATGACAAGAATACTCTCTTTATCTATTGCCTGATATTTGTTCTCATTACGCTTGCCGTCGTGCAGAATATCATCAGGAGTCGTCACGGCAGAGCGATAACCGCCATCCGCGACAGCGAGATTGCGGCGCGCGCAACGGGTATCAACGTAACGCGGTATAAGCTCGTCGTATTTTCCCTTTCCGCGTTTTTCGCGGGCATTGCGGGCGTGCTTTACAGCTTCAGCAACCAGACGGTGCAAAGCTCGAAATTCGGCTTTAACTATTCGGTAGAAATCCTCGTCATGGTCGTGCTCGGCGGCATGGGCTCGATAAACGGCTCACTTATCGCCTCTGCTCTTATAACTATTCTGAACGTCAAGCTCGCGACCATCCTTACGGGAGACCTCGCGGTACTCCAAAATCTTGTATATGCCGTGGTGCTTATCGCCATAGTCATATTCAATAACGCTCCGTCGCTGCGCTATGTCAGGGAGAAATATTCACTGCACGCGCTCCTTGCAAAGCTGTCGCGCAGGAGAAACGACCCCGCGCGCGTCCGCGACGACGAGAAGAGCTGGGCAAGAATTGCTACCAAAATAAATATGGACGAGCTTTTATCAATGGACATTCGCCCTGAGGAAACACGCTCGGTAAAAAAGGACGGCGACCGTCCCGATAAGGAGAAGAAATAATGGGCGAATATATTCTCGAAACGCGTCATCTCGGCATAAGCTTCGGCGGACTCAAAGCCGTGGATGACGTAAACATAAAAATAAAGAGAAACGATATATACGGGCTCATCGGACCTAACGGCGCGGGGAAAACCACGGTTTTCAATATGATAACCGGCGTGTACACTCCGACCGAGGGCGAGATCTATCTTGACGGCGAGCGCATTGACGGCATGTCTCAGGAGAATATCTGCAGACACGGAGTGGCGAGAACTTTCCAGAATATACGCCTCTTCAACAATATGACCGTAGTCCGCAACGTCATGGTGGGACTGCACAATGCCGAGGAGTACGGCTCGGGCTTTGTATCGACCGTGCTGCGTCTTCCGAAGCATTTCCGAACGGAAAAGCAGATGCGCGATGAGGCAAAAGAGCTGCTCGACCTTTTCGGACTGCTCGACGAGCGAAACGAGCTTGCCTCAAATCTTCCTTACGGAAAACAGCGTAAGCTTGAGATAGCGCGTGCCCTTGCGACAAAGCCTAAGCTGCTGCTGCTTGATGAGCCGGCGGCGGGCATGAACCCTCAGGAGACTGCGGAGCTTACCGAGACGATACGCAAGGTTCGCGATCTTTTCGATATGACCGTTCTGCTCATAGAGCACGATATGAACCTCGTATCCGAGATAAGCGACGAGGTAACGGTGCTGAATTTCGGGACTACCCTTGCACAGGGCAGGGTAGATGAGGCTCTGTCAAACCCCGAGGTCGTGCGCGCTTACCTGGGCGACGATGAGGACTGAGGTATTATTATGGCATTACTTACTGTTGAAAATCTTGAGGTAAACTACGGGCTTATACGCGCCATAAAGGGCATAAGCTTTGAGGTAGAAAAGGGTGAGGTCGTAGCACTTATCGGCGCGAACGGCGCGGGCAAAACGACGACCATGCACGCAATAAATAATTTAATCCCGAAGAAAGCGGGCAAAGTAACCTTTGACGGAAAGGATATAACCGCTCTTCCGGCGCACAGTCTCGTGACGATGGGAATAGCGCAGGTTCCGGAGGGCAGGCGGATATTTCAGGAGCTGACCGTATCGGAAAATCTGCTGCTCGGCGCATATACGCGCAAGGGCAAGCAGGAGATAGCGGAAACTATGGAGGCTATGTACGCACGTTTTCCCATACTCAAGGAGAGAGCAAAGCAGGTTGCGGGAACGCTCTCGGGCGGCGAGCAGCAGATGCTCGCAATGAGCCGGGCACTTATGTCGCACCCGTCTCTGCTGCTGCTTGATGAGCCGAGCATGGGTCTGTCACCGCTTTATGTCAATATCATATTTGACATGATAAAGCAGGTAAACAGCGAGGGAACTACGGTCCTTCTTGTTGAGCAAAACGCAAAAAAAGCCCTTGCCATAGCCGACAGGGCATACGTACTTGAGACGGGCAATATTTCCGTATCGGGTACGGGAAAAGAGCTGCTTGCCGATGACAGCATAAGAAAGGCATATCTCGGCGGCTGACGGTCGATTTTCGTGAAAAGCGACGCAAAAGCTTTTGCAGATGCTTGATGCTTCAACAAGTGAAAACCTTTAGTATATCCCGTTTTTTGAAGTTTTTGCACAGCTTTTTTGGGGGAAAGCTGCCGGTTTTTACGCCGCAGGCGTAAAAGAGGAGGAATCCTCGTAGGGGGTTCCTCCTCAATTTGTTTACGAACAAATATTGTTGCTTTTCCCTCAAAAAGCGATGCAGGTTTTTATCCGGTCAATTCAGTCGAATATATCCTCAGCGAAATTATCGCCGAGAATGCCATCCTGTATTCCCGGGTCGGCGTGATACGTCTTTTTTTTACGTCCGAGGTTTATTCCTATGATTATTCCGGCGGCAGCGACGGCGGCAAGCACCGCGCATACAATCGCGATGCCCCTTTTTTTCTTTTTATTCATTACGTGTTTGTTCCTCTGCTGCCCGTAAGGCGGGCGAATTTTCATTTTCCTGTATTATTATAGCAGATAATTCGCTCTAAAGCAAGCACCGCGCGGCTTGTGATATTGACAAAAAGCAATATTCGTGATAATATATGTAAGCATTTTTCGTGTATAGCGTGCACGAAAGCAGGCGCGGCCTCCTGCCCGCAGGGTGCGCTTTTTGCTGCGCATTTTCCCTTTTACGAAAAGTTTACCGAATGTACTTGTAAAAGGGACGAAAATATAGTAAAATATCAAGAGAATAATTCGGTTATTATTTGAACCGACATGAAAGGCATATCATGAAGATAAGCGGTCAGTTGTACAGTGATATGGTTGTCAGCGCTGCGAATTCGCTCGGCAATCATAAGGAAGAAATCAATAATCTAAACGTGTTTCCCGTTCCGGACGGTGACACGGGAATAAATATGTCGCTCACCATGAGCGAGTGCCGCAATGAATTAAAGGATTTTAACGGTTCTGTCGCCGAGTGCGCGGAGCGAGTAGGAAATATTATGCTGCGCGGTGCGCGCGGAAACTCCGGGGTTATACTTTCGGTATTTTTCAGAGGACTTGCAAAGGGTCTTGCGGGTCTTGACGAGGCGAGTATCTCTGACTTTGCGGCGGCTATGAATCGCGGAGTTGAGGACGCGTATAAGGCTGTTATGACTCCGACTGAGGGCACGATTCTTACCGTTATGAGAGTGTGTGCCGAGAAAGCGGGGGAGACGGTGCAGAACGACGGTGACGATGCCGTACTCTTCTTCAGAAATATGCTCTTCACGGCTGTCGATACTCTGAATAAAACGCCCGAAATGCTTCCTGCGCTCAAGGAGGCAAATGTCGTTGACTCCGGCGGTCAGGGCTTTGTTTGCGTGCTTGAGGGTATGCTTGCTTGCCTTGAGGGCAGCCCTGTAGAGGCGAAGATTGAGGAGGGCGACAGCATCTCGAAGGCAGCCGATTTCAGCAGCTTTGACACCTCGGATATCCGCTATCCCTACTGCACCGAGTGTATCGTCACAAAGAGTGATAAATATTTCGGTGAAGGTAAGAGCGAGAGACTGCATAAATTCGCCATGAGCATAGGCGACAGCGTCGTATTTATAGAGAGCAGCGACTTAATAAAGCTGCATGTCCATACTGAAAACCCCGGTAAGGTGCTTACCGAGGCGCTGAAGTTCGGTTCGCTTTACACCGTTAAGATAGAGAATATGAGAAATCAGCATTCGGCTCTCTCGGGCGGAGCACAGCAGAAGAGAATTTCGGAGCCGGTAAAGCCTTTCGGCTTTGTGGCTGTCGCAATGGGCGAGGGAATAAGGGCTGCTTTTGCCGACCTCGGCGCAGACGAGGTAGTGTACGGCGGTCAGACAATGAATCCATCGACGGACGATATTATTGACGCTGTACGCAGTGTGGGAGCTAAGAATGTATTCGTCCTGCCTAACAATAAAAACATATATATGGTTGCAAAACAGGCAGAGGAGCTTGTCAGCGACAGAAAGGTAATCGTTATCCCGACGAGGAGTATTCCGCAGGGAATAACCGCTATGATGTCCTTTGACGAGGATGCAGATGCTAAGACGAACGAAAAGGCGATGAACGATGCGATAGAGACGGTTCGCAGTCTCTCGGTAACGTATGCCGTGCGCGACTCAGTGGTAGGGGACAACGAGATAACGGAGGGCAGCATTCTCGGAATGTTTGAGGGCAAGATAGCCTGCGTCGGTGACGACGATATAGAGTGCATTAATTCTCTCGCAGACAGGATAAAGGACGCATCGATAGTTACGGTATTCTACGGTGAGGACGTAAATGAGGAGCAGGCGGCGAAAGCGGTAGAGACGCTGAAAGCCAAGCTCGACAGGTTCTGTGAGGTTATCACGGTAAACGGCGGTCAGCCGCTTTATCACTATATCATATCGGCAGAGTAAAAATTAAAAAAAACGGGGCACACTCTCTTTAGGGTGTGCCCCGTTTTTTCCATATACAACAGTTTTTTTAAAAAAAGTTGCTTCGGCAAAACTTTAACTTTAACAAAGGGTAAACGAAAGAAGGTCTTACTTACTCAGCTTTGTGATGAGAAACACCGTCAGCGCTATGAGCGCCATCACGGTAAATACCCCGAGCATTCCCTGACGCATGAGAGTCAGGGCGGCGTTTATATCGTTATAATTCATCTTTTCCTCCTCATCATCCCATGAGCTGCGGAACGAGATTCAGTATCATTCCGCCGGCGATAACCGAGGCTATCTGCCCCGAGACGTTTGCGCCTACGGCGTGCATCAGCAGGAAATTCTGATTGTCCTCTTTCAGCCCAAGCTTATGTATCACGCGTGCCGACATTGGAAATGCCGATATTCCGGCTGCACCTATCATGGGGTTTATTTTCTTCTTTGAGAAGAGGTTTAACAGCTTCGCGAAAAACACTCCCGCTATGCTGTCGAAGACAAAAGCCGCAAGTCCGAGCGCCATTATGATGAGCGTATCGGCATTGACGAATTCCTCCGCCGTCATGCTGAATGATATCGTAATTCCGAGCAGCAGCGTCACGAGATTTGATAATACGTTCTGTGCGGTCTGTGACAGAGAGTCGAGCACGCCGCACTCACGTATCAGATTTCCGAACATGAGAAAGCCTATGAGCGCAACCGATGACGGAGCTATAAAGCCCGATACGAACGTGACTATTATCGGGAAGGCAATGCGCAGGGCTTTTGATACCTTGGCAGGGCTGTATTCCATGCGTATTTTTCTTTCCTTTTTCGTCGTGACAGCCTTTATGGCTATGGGCTGAATGATAGGCACGAGCGCCATATACGAGTATGCCGCGACGGCGATAGCTCCCGTGTATTTCGAATGAAGTACCTGAGAGACAAGTATTGACGTCGGACCGTCGGCTGCCCCTATAATGCCTATAGACGCGGCATCAGCAAGGTCGTAGCCGAGCAGCACGGCGATGAGTGTCACAGCGAATATGCCGAACTGCGCAGCCGCTCCGAAAAGAAACATTTTCGGATTTGAGAGCAGCGGGCCGAAGTCAATCATTGCTCCGATGCCGATAAAGAGCAGCAGCGGCATAGCTTCCGATGCCTCGATACCGATTCTATAAAGCCATTCGACAATTCCGGTTACCTCGCCTATCCCCTCGACGGTGCGGTTGACTACACCGGAGAGCGGCAGATTTACGAGTATCGCACCGAATCCCATGGGGAGTAGGAGCGCCGGCTCGTAGTTTTTCTTTACGGCAAGCCATATGAGCAGTATTCCGACCGCGTACATGACCGCCTGTTTCCATGTGAGGGCGACAAAGCCCTCAAGCAAAAATTCCATATTAACCTCCGCAATTATAGGTTTGTGGGGGACTGAGAACATTTATGTGTTATTTTACTGTCTCAACCTTTATTGTATTCGTATTTCCCGACTTGCCGTTTATCTGACCGCCGGTAAGCACGATATTATCTCCCTTGCTCAGCGAGAGAATTTTCTTTGCCTTTTTCTCTGCCTGATAAAAAACGATATCGAGCGACGGATATTGGTCAAAGAGGACGGGCGTGACACCCCAGCTCATATTGAGCTGCCGCCATGCGCGCTCATTCGTCGTCGTGCCTATAATGTCGGCGGGACACCTGAATCTGCTGACCATACGTACCGTGCGTCCGGTCATGGAGTTGACCACTATGCACTTAGCATTGACGTCTATCGCCATTGAGCAGGTTGCGTGGGATATGGCGTCTATATTGTTCTTAATCTTGTATTCCGTCGAGGCGAACCATGCGCGGTAATCTATATGACGCTCGGTGAATTCGGCAATTTCCGCCATGTTTTTTACCGCCTCGACGGGATACTTGCCCGCCGCAGTCTCGCCCGAGAGCATCACGGCTGATGAGCCGTCGTATACGGCGTTGGCAACGTCGGATATTTCCGCGCGTGTCGGACGTGCATTATATATCATCGATTCGAGCATCTCCGTCGCGGTGATGACCCTCTTGCCGAGCAGACGACACTTCTTTATAAGATACTTCTGTACGGACGGTACTTCGATAAAGGGAATTTCAACGCCGAGGTCGCCGCGGGCAACCATTATCCCGTCGGCGGACTCGCATATCTCGTCGATATTGTCCACTCCGGCGCGGTTTTCTATCTTTGCTATTATATCAATGCCGGCTCCGCCGTTGTCGTTGAGAAACTTACGTATGCTATCGACGTCCGAGCGGGTGGAGACAAAGGAGGCGGCTACAAAGTCTATGCCATTCGCTATTCCGAAGAGTAAATCAGCGCGGTCCTGCTCGCTCAGGTAATCGTGCTTTAAGACCTTATTCGGAAAGTTCATGCTCTTCCTGTCCGAGATGTCCCCGCCGACGGTTACGGTGCAGTTTATCATGCTGCCCTTGATGCTGTCGACCCTAAATTGCACAAGACCGTTGTTTACCATTATGGTGTCGCCTATATTCAGGTCGTCGGTCAGGTGGCTGTAGTTTACCGAGACGATGTTTTCGTTACCTACCACGTCGTCGGTCGTGAATGTGAATTTGTCGCCCTCGTGCAGGGTTATCTTCTTGTTTTCAAATGTCTTTATTCGGTACTCCGGTCCTTTTGTATCGAGCATTATCGGTATCGGCAGCCCGAGCTTTTCACGCACATTTTTCACGAGGTCTATCTTCGCTTTGTGTTCTTCGTGCGTGCCGTGGGAAAAGTTAAGGCGCGCTACGTTCATACCGTTTAAGCACATTTTTTCGAGTACATCTGCGTTTTCGCACGCAGGACCTATGGTGCAGATGATTTTGGTTTTTCGCATTTTTTCCTCTCTGTGATTATATGTCTGCAAATTTACAGGGAGCGATGAGAAGTTCTTTTCATCGCTCCCTGCCTTACTCATATATTGCAGTCAGCTACGTAAGAATCTGACAAGCATTGTCGCAAGCTGCGCTCTCGTCGCCTTATCGCCGGGAGCAAGCGTTACGGATGTCATGCCGGTGACATATCCGTTCGTATTAGCCCATAGCATAGCGCTCTTTGCCCACTTGGATACGCTCGAAGCATCCTTGAATGCCGAGAGATCGCCGCCTGCCGACGTGTCTCTGCCCTTGAATGCGGCATATCTGTAAAGCATGGTCGCGAACTGCTCGCGCGTGACGTTTGCCTCGGGGTCAAAGGTGGTAGCGGACGTGCCCATGACTATCTCGTTCTTGTATGCCCACTTGATGGCAGCAGCGTAATACTTTTTGTTCTTGACGTCCTTAAAGGGATTTGATATTCCCGTGACGTCCGGCTTATTTTCCATATTGTAAAGCACGGTTACGACCTGACCGCGAGTGGTCGGGCTGTCGGGGGCGAATATGCCGCCGCCCATGCCGTTCATGTAGCCGAGCGTGCATATGGTCGTGATGGAGTCTCTGCCCCAGAATTTCTTGGAGACATCGTCGAAGTCTACCGTGACCTGCTTTATAGAGTCGTCGGAGAGCTTGTCGGGGTCTTCATCCGTTACGGTAAACGAGCCTATCTCGTTTGCCTTCATATTGGGGTCGTAGATTAGGTTTATCGTGGAGCTCTTTACGCTGTAGGCGGAAGCGGGAACATTATTCTTATAAGCGCCCGCATTTGCAAACTTGACGCAGCCCGCTTCATTCGTCGTTCCGTCGGGAGCGACAGAGGCTATTCTCATATAAACCTTGTAATTACCCGCGGGAATGCTCGAGGGCAGCTTAATCTGTACATTGTAGCTGTTGCGCGTGAGGTTATCCCACGAACGGACATCGAGGTCGGTTGCTACTGTGTAAGTATTCTTTCCGTCCGAGATGACGATTTCGGTGCGTTTGTACTTTGCAACATTGCCGAAGCCTACGTTGTCGATAGCGCCGTTAAGCCGCAGAACCGAACCGGGAGCTACGGATTTTGATACGTTTGACTCACGCAGGACAAATCTGTAGCCGATGTGGTCCTCAAAGAGGCTTGCAACGCTCTTTCCGAGGTAGTCCTTGATATCCGCGGTTATGCCGGGGTTAAGCTTCTTTATAGCGCTTAATAGGTCCTCGCCGAATATCGCGCTGTCCCATCCGCCTATGTCGTAGTTGACGACAGAGCCTGCAGCCTCGACGGTATATTTCATGTCGGAGCCGTATTTCTTCATCCAGTCGTTGAATTCATCAACCTTGCTCTTTGCCGTCGCGGCGGTGTTGTAGTCGCGGGATGCGACATAGCGGCTCTTGAAGTGAGCTACGGTGTCGTAGGCAGCGTTTCCGCCGTGATAGTAGGCCATGTGATTCTGATAGAACTCGGGGATAGCGCGCAGAGGCAGCCATGTGTTGCTCATGTATCTGTAGGTGTCAGCGCCGGAGAATTCACCGCCGTAGCTCGTATAACGTCCCTGAGTATTGAGAAATTTATTATATGCCTCTCTGCCGCCGCTGAACGTGCCGCCGTCGTTGCCGTCCTGAATCATAGCGTCGTTATATAAGCCTATTCTGCCAATATCCGTACCTTTGAAGAAGAATTTATAATAGTTGTCGGGAGTGATTATACGGGGATATGTTATACCGTTGACCGTCTGATTCTTATACTTGTTTTTCCATGTGTCGGACGAAGAAAGATAAGCGGTATATTCATCAAGCTTACGGACGTTGACGGAGATATCCTTGTCAAGAACCTCCAGCCATTTTGTCAGAATTTTCAGCTTGTAGCTTGGATCGGAATAAAGACCGCTGTGCATCTCTCCGAAAGCACCCGCCATGCCGCACTCAACTGCAACTATTATGTCGGGATACTTTGTGAATACTCCTCCGAGCTGCTCCTGATGACGCTGCAGCATTTCAAATGAGCTCGGCTCGGAATTTATCTCACCGTCGAGGGCGTAGCTGCATCTGATGATGCACGCGCCGCCGTTTTTACGTAAGTTTGAAAGCGACTTGTCAAGGTAGTTAAGATACCACTCGGGCAGCTCCTCGAGCTTGCCGCCGGCGTTGTCGCTCCATCTCCTGAGCCCTATATTGTAGAACTGGAAGTTTGAGTCGTTCATGGGAGATTCATTCCGGGAGCGCGGACCCGAATAAACATATTTACTCGATATCGTAAATCCGCAATCGTTCTGATTTATGCGCCCGAAAACCTCGGTATAGCTGATATTCTGCTTTACCGTATCGGAGTCATCTGCCTCTGCCGTTATAAATGACATGAGACATACGACACTCGCGAGCGCGAGAAGCAGACTGATTATTTTTTTCATGCCGTATTCCTCTCTGGGGAAAATTTTTACGCATACATTTTATCATGTTTTTTGAATTAGTGCAATATATAATAAGAAAAAATCCCGCCGGGTCGGCAGGATTTCTGACTTTTGTCTGTTTATGCCATTTTTGCAACGGCTGTGGTGAACTGGCTCTTCTTTCTTGCAGCCTTGTTCTTGTGCATGATGCCCTTTGCAACTGCCTTGTCGGTCATAGCGACGGCATTTACGTAAGCAGCCTTTGCAGCGTCCTTGTTGCCTTCGGCAACTGCAGTCTCAAATTTCTTTATGCTTGTCTTGAGAGCGGTCTTGAAAGCCTTGTTCTGAGCTGCCTTAGAGCGGTTGACGAGAATGCGCTTCTTTGCGCTTTTGATGTTAGCCATAATAAACCTCCCGGCGGATTTCTCCGCAGTATATAATGTATAACACGCGCTTCCGATGACGCTGAGAGGGTCGTCTTCTTCCCTGCGGTTTTTTCATTTACCGTTATATGATACCATATTGCGGGGCAAAAATCAAGGACTTTCGGCAAGAATTTTCCCGCCCGGGACAAAAACAGAATTATCGTACGCACAGACTCATATCATTTAGTATGAAAAAAACAAGAAAATTTATTTTCGACGGGTTGATGCTCACCTGCGCCGCTCTTATCATGCGGACGGTTAGCGTGGCTTTCAATGCATATGTTTCGGGCAAACTCGGAGTGGCGGGCATGGGGCTTTTTTCGCTCGTCATGAGCGTATATGCCTTCGCAGTGACATTTGCCACCGGCGGAATAAATCTTGCCGCGACGCGCATGACGGCGGAGGCTATGGGGCGGGGGAGCAATCTTGAAATACGCAGAGCCATGAGGAGGGCTATCGCCTACAGCCTTTTTTTCGGTACGCTCGGCGGGGTGCTGCTCTATACTGGTTCGGATTATTTCGGCAGTGTGCTGATGGGGGACGAGCGCACCGTGCCGTCTCTGCGGCTGTTGTCCTTCGGGCTGCCCTGTCTCTCGGTCGGCTCGGCTCTGAACGGGTATTTTACGGCGGTGCGCAGAGTGGTGAAAAACGCCGCCTGCCAGTTTTTTGAGCAGGCGTGCAAGATAGGATTTACCGTCGCGGGCTTCGCTCTCTTTCTCGACAGAGGGCTTGAGTGGGGATGTCTCGCGCTCGTGGGCGCGTCTATGATCGCCGAATGCACCTCGTGCCTGCTTTCACTCATCTTATACCTGCATGACCTGCACGCGCACAATGATCGGACGGGAGCCCCCGGCAAAGCACTCACCGGCTCTCTCTGCTCCATAGCGCTGCCTGTTGCCGTTAGTGCACTCTTCCGCTCGGGGCTGGTTACTGCGGAGCATATGGCTATACCTCGCGGTCTGCGTATAAACGGCGCGAGTGCCGACGGGGCACTTGCCTCATACGGCGTCATACAGGGCATGGTGCTGCCCGTGGTGCTATATCCGACGGCATTTCTCGGGGCTTTTTCCTCGCTGCTCGTGCCTGAGTTCGCAGAGGAGCTGACGGCGGGGCATCGTGCAAGGACCTCGCACATAGCGACTAAAGCGATAGGGGCGACGATGCTCTTCTCAATCGGGGCTGCCGGGGTAATGATGTGCTATTCTGACGTACTCGGAGAGATGCTCTATAAGAATGCCGAATGCGGTTTTTACATAAGACTGCTCGGAGCGCTCGTGCCCGTTATGTACCTCGACGGAGTGGTAGACAGCATGTTAAAGGGCATGGGGTATCAGTTTTATTCCATGGTGGTGAATATAGTCGACTCCGCACTTTCGCTCGTGCTTGTTATCCTGCTCGTGCCGCGCATGGGCGTCAAGGGCTACGTCATAACGATTTTCATAGGAGAGGTGCTTAACTACGCACTCAGTCTGACAAAGCTGCTCGCGCATGAGAGAGTGCAAATGCGCATAGTAACGCGCGTAGTAAAGCCTATTTTATGCATTGTCGGCGCTACGTGCATATCAAGGCTTACGGGCAGACTGCTCGGGGCGGGCGTATATCTGCAGATGGCTCTCTGCCTGCCCGTGTATCTGCTGCTTCTCATTTGCACCTTTGCCGTGAGCTACGAGGACGCGACATGGTTCTTAGGTCTTTTTTCCTCATCCGAATGCAAAAAGCTGCCCGAGAAAAATACGGAAATATTTCATACTATATAGATAGTAAAGCTGAGATATCCTCGTTTTTCCGAATCTTGACCTGCCCGACTCTTTTTTCTGTACCGACGAAAAAAAGCAGGTTTTCCGTGAAAAGAAAACCTGCTCCCTTTTTTGTATTAGTTTTATGCCTTTTTCGCCGTGATTTTCTTTATGACAAAGAGCGTTCCGACGGTAAGAGCCGCACCTACGGGCAGGCATATCCATGCATTCTGCACTATTCCCGCAAATATGTACATGACAAAGGATATGGCGGCAACCGTTATGACATACGGCAGCTGGGTCGATACGTGGTCGACATGATTGCAGCGTGCCCCCGCCGATGACATTATCGTCGTGTCGGATATGGGCGAGCAGTGGTCGCCGCATACCGCTCCCGCGAGGCATGCGGATATACCGATGACCTGCAGAGTCGCCTGGTCGGGTGAGGAGAATATCGCAGTGACGATGGGAATGAGTATTCCGAAAGTTCCCCAAGAAGTTCCCGTGGCAAACGCAAGGCCGCAGGCAACGAGGAAGATTACGGCGGGCAAGAACATCGAAAGTCCCTGTGCCGCACCCTGCATTATGTCGGCGACAAAGTATTTCGCGCCGAGCAGCGTGGTTATATTCTTAAGAGCCGTGGCAAAGGTGAGTATGAGTATGGCAGGGACCATGGCGATGAAGCCTTTCGGTACAGCCTCCATGGCACTCTTGAAGTCCACGACGCGGCGGATGATAAGGTATGCTATGATTATAACAAGCGCGATAAGCGAGCCCCAGGGCAGTCCGATAAAGGCGTCCGTGTCGGCAAACGCAGTGACGAAGTTATGATAATTTGCACTCTGTGCATCGAAAAATCCTCCGACGTAGACAAGTCCGATCACGCAAGAGACTACGAGCACTATTATCGGGAAGAGCAGGTCGATGACTCTGCCTCTGTCGGTGATGGGCTGTATCTGCTCCGTATCCTCGACGTTTTTGTCGACATTTATCTCAAACTCCGCCATCTTTCCGTAATCAAAGCCCATGAGAGCTATGCACACGAGAAATACGAGGGTGAGCAGAGAATAGAAATTGAAAGGAATAGCGGAGACGAAGAGCCTCAGCCCCTGACCGTCGTCTGCGTACTGGGATACTGCGGCTGCCCACGACGAAATGGGCGCTATCATGCAGACGGGCGCTGCCGTCGCATCTATGAGGTAGGCGAGCTTTGCACGGGATATGCCGTGCGAGTCGGTGACGGGCTGCATTACGCTGCCTACGGTGAGGCAGTTGAAGTAGTCGTCGATGAAAATAAGTACGCCGAGCATGACCGTAGCAAGGGTCGCTCCGCATTTTGTTTTTATATGCGTTTTTGCCCACTTACCGAATGCCTGTGATCCGCCGGCACAGTTGACGAGTGCGACTATTATGCCGAGAACGACGAGGAATATGAATATACCTGCGCTGTCGGCGACCGCCGAGATGAGCGCGTCGTTTACTATGGTGTCGAGTGCCCCGGTGAATTTATAGCCCGAGAAGAGCAGAGCGCCGCTGACTATACCGATGAACAGAGAGGAATAAACCTCCTTTGTTATGAGCGCGAGCGCTATCGCGATAATAGGCGGCAGCAGTGCCATAAACGTCTCGGAATACGGACTTTCGGCTTCGACTACTCCCGTGCCTCCGCAAACCTCACATGATATATCCGTGCCGGCGCACTCCCTGCACGGGTGCGTGTCGCTGCCGCGGACGGCTATGCTGCATATTATCAGCACGGCGAGAAGCACGATTATGCATATGAGTGCGGGAATTTTGCTTTTCTTCATTTTTATGAATGTCCCCCATGTAAAAAATAAAAACCGTATCGGCGGGCGATACGGTGAATTTACGTCAAAAAAGCGTAAAAACAGGATAGCGCTCCACTCTCGTGACAGTCGCACGCATATTCTGCGCACGCCCAACCGCAGCAACACGGGCATGTAACGGCGATTTCGGCGGCAGCCCCTTTTCCCCGCGTCTGCCCGACGTTATCCGGGGTACTTTTGGCATTGCCGCACCTCTATCATTTGATATGATATCACAAAAGTAACAGCATGTCAATATTTTTTTGCCCGTCGGTTTACGTTTTTATCACCCCGATTTAATACTTCAAGGTTGACAAAAACCAAAACTGTGGTATACTTTATAGTGATAAGTGCTCGTTTTATTAAGATGAGGTCGATATGAAAAAAAGTAAAAAGATTATAAAGTGGGTTCTGATAACGGGAATGTCCTTTGCACTCTCATGTGCGCTTGCGTTCTTTCTTGCCGTCGGATGCGGGGCTTTCGGCTCTATGCAGTCAATCTGGGTCGGCAGCGCGATGACAACCTTTCACCATAAATATCTCGCCGAATGGTTTGTTCCGGAGGATAAAATCAACGAGCTGCAGGGCGGGAACACGCAGGATATAAACAAGCCCGTCGAGTCGGATAAGGATAAATACAACATTCCGAAGAATACGGATAAGACCGACCCGAGCGTCGACTATGAGGCGCAGGAGGAGGCAAAATATACCGCCGAGGGCTATAAGAAGCTCGAGAGCGGCATATATCTCAAGCAGGTAGAGGGCATCTCAAGCGCGGGAAAATACGTCGGCTACCTCATGCTCTGCTCAGACCCGACGAGGGTAAAGCTGGTCGATACTCCGAAGCAGTTTAACGTCGGCAGACAGGTGTCGCAGATGCTCGCAGACTACGGCGCGATAGCGGGAATAAACGGCGGCGGATTCGTCGACGGCGCGGAATATATGGGCAACGGCGGCACCCCCTACGGAGTTATAATAGAGGACGGAAAGGTCGTTTGCGGCAGCTACGGGCGCATGATATGCATAACGGAGGACGGTGCTATGCTCCTAAAGAACGGCAGCACCGACTGGGCGCTCGAGAATAAAGTTGTCTCGGCTGTCAGCGCGGAGTACCTGCTTATAGTTGACGGGCAGGGAATGATAAAGAGCGGCGACGGCGGATGGGGTATCGCCCCGAGAACAGCCCTCGGACAGAGAGAGACGGGCGAAATAATATTCCTCGCAATAGACGGCAGACAAACGGGCTACAGCATAGGTGCTGCGGTCGTCGACCTGCAGAATATACTGCTTGACGAGGGCTGCGTGAATGCGGCTATGATGGACGGCGGCAGCTCGACCGTCATGGAGTATGCGACGTATTCCGAGAGCGGCGAGTGCAGCGTCGAGCTTATAAACAAGCCCAATCTCGGTCACGACCTCGAGAGTCAGAGATATATAAACAACGCGTGGGTGATTATGCCGAAAAGCGATAAAACCGAGACTTCAACCGAGGCGACGGGTGCAACGGATGCATCGGGCGCATCAAATGCGACGGGCGGAAGCACGGGGCAGAGATAAGGCTCTCACAATAAAGATAAATGAATAAGGCAATACCGGACGGCGTCTCGGATATACTCTCACGTCTGCGTGCGGGCGGCTATGAAGCTTATATCGTCGGGGGCTGCGTGCGTGATATGCTGCTCGGACTTGAGCCGCACGACTACGACGTATGCACCTCGGCTTTGCCGGAGCAGATGAAGGAGTGTCTCTCCGACTCATTCCGTATATATGAAACGGGTGCGGCACACGGTACGCTCACGGTCGCGGGCGGCGGAGTAAGCGTTGAGTGCACGACATTCCGCCTTGACGGTGAGTACAGCGACTCAAGGCATCCCGATAAGGTAAGCTATACCGACAAACTGAGCGAGGACCTCTCACGCCGCGATTTTACCGTGAACGCCATGGCAATGGACGAGGGCGGGGAGGTCACCGATCTTTTCGGCGGCAGACACGACCTTGAGACCGGCATAATACGCGCGGTCGGAGAGCCGAAAAAAAGATTTGAAGAGGACGCTCTTCGCATATTGCGTGCTTTGCGTTTCTCATCAAGATACGGCTTTGAAATAGAAGAAAAAACGGACGCTGCACTGCGTGCGGGGGCGCCCGGGCTGCTCCTCATATCCCGTGAACGCATAGCCTCGGAGCTTATCGGGACAGTTATGGGACGCGACGCGCGGAGAATAAGCGAGGAGTATCTCGATGTGCTCTCTTTTGCTTTGCCGTCTCCGAGCGCACTTGAGGACGGTCTCGTCCTCGATGAAGTCGTGCGGCTTGCCTCCCTTATGCGTGCGGACGCATCGCAGGTAAGCTCACTCAAATTGTCAAATAAGCTGAGTTCGGCGATAGTGACGCTCATAGAAAACAGAGAGAGACAGCTGCCGCGAGACATGACCTCGGCGCTTGTGCTGCTGCACGATCTCGGATATGAGCTGTCCGTTAAGCTGTGCGAAATGCGCGGGGACGCGCGCGCTCTTGAGCTTATCATTCAGGGCCAGAAAAGCGGAGTTCCGTATATGCTGCACTCTCTTGCGGTGAACGGCGGACACTTAAAGGAATTAGGCTTTTCGGGTGCGCGTATAGGCGTGCTCTTAAACGCGGCGCTTGCGGCGGTAATGCGCGGCGACGTGCCCAACCGCAAGGCGGAAATTCTCGAATACATAAAGTCGGAGTGTGCGGACGGAACGGACGCACTCTGAGTGCTCGGCGCGGGCTTGCCCCGCGCTTTTTTTACGCAATATGCCCGCGGTAATTTTTTATTACATTTTTTTGTAAATCTATTGCGATTTTTTAAAGAAAATGATATAATGATACCGATTTGGGCTTTCGCCCCGCCATAAAGCGAAAGTATATGAAATATACTCAAAATACAGTAAGGAGGCAGTGCAAGTGGGAGATTTTTTCTTGAAAGAGCTTGCGGATTACCCCGGAGTAAATAACCTCACGGTTATACTCATGGGACTCGGAGTCGTCTTTGTCGGTCTTATCGTTCTTATTGCCGCGTGCTATCTGATGGGCGCGCTGTGTAAGAAGTTTATAAAGGCTGAGCCGGTGAGCGCACATGCTGCGGTGCAGGCGGCAGCCCCCGCCGCAAAGGACGTCATCCCGAACCGCGCGGAGTTTATCGCGGCGGTATCGGCGGCTATCGCCGAGGCTTCGGGTACGGACGCGGCAGGCATTCGCATCGTCAGTATAGAAAAGAAATAAGTTTTATTTAGGAGAAACAAAAATGAAAAAGTATCTTGTCAACGTAAACGGCACAGAGTATGCCATAACCGTAGAGGAGCTTGCAGAGGGCGCAGAGATGCCCAAGGCAGCACCCGCCCCCGCAGCAGCACCCGCAACAGCTCCCGCAGCAGCCGCTCCTGCAAGCGGTGAGAATATAAACGCTCCAATGCCCGGAACCATTCTCTCCGTCAATGTTCAGAACGGACAGAGCGTCAAGGAGGGCGATGTCCTCATGATTCTCGAGGCAATGAAGATGGAAAACGAAATACTTGCTCCCTGCGCAGGAACGGTATCGGGTCTCTCTGTGACCAAGGGCGCAACCGTTGAGACGGGCGCACTGCTTTGCGTTATCGCGTAAAGGAGTAAAAAATGACAGCACTTCAAAATTTCGCAGAGCAGATGGGCATAGCGTCGTTTTTCCACGGTGACAACTGGAAAAACCTCATTATGATTGCCGTTGCATGCGTGCTCCTCTACCTTGCCATAGGCAAGAAGTTTGAGCCGCTGCTGCTGCTTCCCATTGCTTTCGGTATGCTTTTGACAAATCTGCCCGGCGCGGACCTTTATCATCAGGAGCTGTGGGACGCTTTCGTCGACCCGTCAAGCCCCGTTCATCACAGCTACGGCGCGATACTCGGTGCGGAGAACTGCGGTCTGCTGGACGTTCTCTACATAGGCGTAAAAGCGGGCGTTTATCCCTGTCTTATATTTATCGGCGTCGGCGCTATGACCGACTTCGGTCCGCTGATTGCAAATCCGAAGAGTATGCTCCTCGGAGCTGCCGCTCAGCTCGGTATATTCGTTACCTATATAGTAGCTAACCTCACGGGTATGTTCTCTCCCGCGGAGGCTGCATCAATCGGTATCATCGGCGGTGCTGACGGCCCTACGGCGATATTTGTAACCACCCGCTTAGCTCCCGCACTCTTAGGTCCTATCGCGGTTGCTGCTTACTCATATATGGCGCTTGTCCCCGTTATCCAGCCGCCTATCATGAAGGCGCTGACGACAAAGGAGGAGCGTTCCATAGTAATGAAGCCTCTGCGTCAGGTATCAAAGACCGAAAAGATAATCTTCCCGATAGTCGTTACCCTTATAGTATTCCTGCTCGTTCCGTCCGCGGCTCCGCTTGTCGGATGCCTCATGCTCGGAAACCTCTTCAACGTATGCGGAGTTACCGAGAGACTGTCAAAGACGGTTCAGAATGAGCTTTGCAATATCGTCACCATTTTCCTCGGCGTTTCCGTCGGTGCTACGGCGACGGCACAGAACTTCCTCTCTCCGAGAACCCTGCTTATAATTGCCATGGGCGTTGTTGCATTCGGTCTCGGTACTGCAGGAGGCGTTCTGCTCGCTAAATTCATGAACCTTTTCTTAAAGGAAAAGATAAACCCGCTGATAGGCTCTGCCGGTGTTTCGGCTGTTCCTATGGCAGCGCGCGTTTCACAGACCGTCGGTCAGAAAGAGAACCCCGGCAACTTCCTTCTCATGCACGCCATGGGTCCGAACGTCTCCGGAGTTATCGGATCTGCCATCGCTGCAGGCGTTCTGCTTGCACTCTTCGGTTGATAGGAGGCTGAAATGGCAAATAAACTTATGATAACCGATACCATACTGCGTGACGCACACCAGTCTCAGGCTGCCACGCGTATGCGTATCGAGGACATGCTTCCCGCACTTGAGAAGCTTGATAAGGTCGGATATTGGTCGGTTGAATGCTGGGGAGGCGCTACTTTTGACGCCTGCCTCAGATTTCTGAACGAAGACCCGTGGGAGAGACTGCGTACAATTCGCAAGCATATGCCGAATACGCGTCTGCAGATGCTCTTCCGCGGACAGAATATACTCGGATACAAGCATTACGCGGACGACGTCGTTGAGGCCTTCTGCAAGAAGAGTATCGAGAACGGCATCGACGTAATACGTATATTTGATGCGCTCAACGACCCGAGAAACCTCGAGAGTGCGATAAAGTACACAAAGAAGTACGGCGGTATATGCGAGGCTGCGATATCGTATACGACAAGCCCCGTGCACAATGAGGAGTACTTCGTGAATCTTGCCAAGACCCTTGTCGAGATGGGCGCGGACACCATATGCATAAAGGATATGGCGAACCTCCTCCTGCCTTATCAGGCATACTCGCTCGTAAAGAAGCTCAAGGCAGCCGTTCCCGTACCGATTCACCTGCACACGCACAACACTACGGGTACGGGCGACATGACGAACCTGCTCGCAGCTCAGGCGGGAATAGATATCGTCGACTGTGCTCTCTCACCTCTCGCGAACGGTACGTCCAACCCCGCGACCGAAGCTCTCGTCGCCACCCTCAAGGGTACAGACAGAGACACGGGACTTGACCTCAATCTGCTCGCGGACATTGCAGCTCACTTCAGAGAGGTTGCGAACAGACTCAAGGCTGAGGGAATTCTCGACCCGAAGGTCCTTAACGTAGATACAAAGACACTTCTTTACCAAGTCCCCGGAGGAATGCTCTCCAACCTGCTCAATCAGCTTAAGCAGGCAGGCGCGGAGGATAAATTCTACGATGTGCTCGAGGAAGTGCCGCGCGTCCGCAGGGACTACGGTTATCCCCCGCTCGTTACCCCGACCTCTCAGATAGTCGGAAGCCAGGCGGTGCTCAATGTCCTCTCCGGTCAGCGCTATAAGATGTTTACCAAGGAGAGCAAGGGTATGCTCCGCGGTGAGTACGGACGGCTGCCGGGTGAGGTCAACGAAGAGGTGCGCAAAAAGGCAATAGGCGACGAAGAGCCTATCACCTGCCGCCCCGCCGACCTTATCGCTCCCGAGCTTGACAAGTACCGTGAGGAGTGCAAGCAGTGGGCTAAGTGCGAGGAAGATGTACTCTCCTATGCCCTCTTCCCGCAGGTTGCACAGAAATTCTTCGAGAACAGAGAGAAGCCGCAGACGGCTGTTCCCGCTCCCGCGAGTGCCGGGAAGAACAGCGACGAGCCGAGAAAGCTCTTTGTGGTGGATTCCGCAAACTGAAGAAGATGCCCGTATACGGATTTTACGAAATCCGCGGTACGGGCTTCTTTTTTTGCTCTGATGTGCGTATGTTTTTTATAATCTATTGAAAAGAACGGGGAAAAGTGTTATAATCACCCTGTGAAAAATCCTTTACGAGGTAGAAATGAAGATTGTAATTTCAGGAGACGGTAAGGTCGGATATGCCATGACCGAATTCCTGGCAAAAGAGGGACACAACGTAACCGTTATAGACAGGGACAGACGACTTGTCGGAGAGATCGCAAACCGATTTGACGTTCTCGGAACGGTCGGAAACGGTGCGAGTATCGAGACTCAGCGTGAGGCGGACGTACCGAGGTGTGACTTCTTTATATCCGTCACGGGAGATGATGAGACGAATATACTCAGCTGCATTTTGGCGCGCTCTCTCGGTGCGAAAAATACCGTGGCGCGCGTGCGCGACCCCCAGTATTACGCTCAGGCGGAGTACATGGCGGAAAACCTCGGTATAAATATGATAGTAAACCCCGAGCTTGAGGCGGCGTATGAGATAGAGCGAATTATCCGTTTTCCCGCCGCACTCAAGGTGCAGCATTTCTCTAAGAAGAAAATGGAGCTTGTCGAGCTGAAGATATCGGCGGGGCAGCCCTTTGTCGGTATGAAGCTGTCGGACTTTAGAGGCAAGGAGGGGTATGGAGTTATCGTATGCGCCGTGCAGCGCGGAGATGAGGTCATAATCCCCGGAGGCGATTTTGTCATCGAGTCGGGAGACAAGATACATATAACAGCCTCGCATGACGAGCTTCTGAAGCTCTTCCGCGTTCTCGGACTGACAAATAAAAAGATAAATACCGTAATGATAATCGGCGGCGGAAAGGTATCCTATTACCTCGCGAAACGTCTCGGCAGGCTAGGTATATCCGTAAAGATCATAGAGGCGGACGAGAGTAAGTGCGATTATCTTGCGTCCGAGCTGCCGAAGGCTCATATTATCTGCGGTGACGGCACGGACAGCGAGCTGCTCTACGAGGAGAATATAGACAGAATGGATGCGTGCGTGGCTCTTACCGGCAATGACGAGGAGAATATCCTTGTCTCGCTTTTTGCTGCGACCAGAGACGTAGACAAGACGATAACAAAGGTCAACCGCATGTCGTTTATCGGAATGCTGCCTAAGATAAACTACGACGGGAGCATAGTCTCACCTGTTTATGCGACAGCCTCCCATATACTTGCCTTTGTACGCGCGACGGAGAATGCACGTGGCTGCGCACTCAATACTCTTTATAAAATAATAGACAATAAAGCCGAAGTCATGGAGTTCACGGCTAAGGAATCGTTCAGAGGTATAGGAAAGCCCCTAAAGGATTTAAAACTCAAGAATAATCTCATAGTCGCGGGAATACTCCGCGAGAATGATATGATACTCCCCGACGGTGACACGGATATAGAGGTCGGCGACTGCGTTGTCGTCGTGACCACAAACGAAGCAATGAACGACTTAAATGACATACTTGCGTGAGGTCTTGCTATGCGCAAAAGTATGATTGTATTTTTTATCGGACATATCCTGCGCATAGAGGGGCTGCTCTTGGCTCTTCCCCTTTTATGCGCTCTCATATACGGTGAGAATGTAATCCCGTTTGTCGTTCCGATGGTGTTTCTTATCGTTTTCGGAACGGCGATATCCCTGCGCCCGCCGCAGATGAGAGAATTCACTCCGCGCGACAGCCTTATAACCGTCGGGCTGTGCTGGATACTCCTGTCGCTTTTCGGAGCTGTGCCCATGTTCTTGTGCGGGTACGGAATATCCTTTGCAGATTGCTTTTTCGAGACCGTATCGGGTTTTACCACGACAGGTGCGACAATTCTCGGTGTGAGCGTCAGGATATCGGCTCTGCCGAAAGGAATACTCTTTTGGCGCAGCTTTACGCACTGGATAGGCGGTATGGGCGTGCTCGTATTCATGCTCGCCATCCTGCCCGGCTCCGATATGCGCAGCACGAAGCTTATGCATCTTATGCGTGCCGAAATCCCGGGTCCGATGGTTGATAAGATAGTATCAAAGATTAAGCACACCGCGCGTATTCTCTACGGGATATATCTCGGACTGACGGTAATCGAGATAGTCATGCTGCTTTTCGGCGGTATGCCGCTCTACGATTCACTCCTAAACGCTTTCGGTACTGCGGGAACGGGCGGATTTACCCCGACGGACAACAGCATCGCGGCATACGACAGTTCATATCTGCAGTGGGTAGTAGGCGTATTCATGCTGCTTTTCGGTGTGAATTTCAATGTATATTATCTCATTCTGACCGGTCAGGCGCTGCGCGCTTTCAAGAGTGAGGAACTTAGATGGTATCTCGGTATCGTGGGCGTGAGCACACTCATTATCGGGTGGAATATCTATTCGATGTATTCATCCGTTTCCGAGGTCGCGCGCCATTCCTTCTTCCAGGTGGCGAGCATTATAACGACATCGGGCTTTGCGACGACAAACTTTGACCTTTGGCCCAATCTCTCAAAGGCGATAATAGTCCTGCTCATGTTCTGCGGTGCGTGCACCGGCTCTACAGGCGGCGGTATAAAGATAGGTCGTCTTATGATGCTTGTCAAGAACGGTATAAGGGAGATGCGCTATTCCACCAATCCGCATGAGGTCATTTCCGTAAGATTTGAGGGCAAGCGCGTCAGCCATGAGACTTTGCGCGGCACGACATCGTTTATGATAATATATACCATAATTTTTATCGTATCGTTTCTGCTTATAACTCTTATAGAAAATGCCGATTTCGTCACGGGCTTTACCGGGGTTGCGACCTGTATAAACAATGTAGGACCGGGTCTCGGAGATATAATAGGTCCTGCTGGCAGCTTCGGCAGTTTATCGGGGCTGTCGAAGGTGATACTCAGCTTTGACATGCTCGCGGGCAGACTTGAAATCTACCCGATACTCATGCTCTTTTCACCGAGAGTGTGGAGAATGAGGTAATGTCACGGTCGTTTTTCGTGAAAAGCACGCAATAGCTTTTGTATAAAGAATATGTATTTTCATCGGTATAAGGCTTTTCGGCGCAACAATCTCTCCGTCATGGCTGCGCCATCCTACTTTTATCGGGACGGCGGAGACAACGATAATTTTAGTGCGGCGAGGACGAATTAAAGTTGATCTGACGTTCGGTATCATATTTAAAATATAAAAAACAAAACAGGTTTTCCGATTTAAAATATAAAAAACAAAACAGGTTTTCCGAACAGTTGAAAACCTGCTTTGTTTTTAATAGGCACATTTTTCTCGGAAGCTGTGTGCCGTTTTTATGCGTGACGCGTCTGCGCGTCTCTTTCTCTGAAGAGAAGAGATATGCACCAGAGTGCTGACAGACCCACCGCAGTGTAGATAATGCGGCTGACGACCGAGCTTTGCCCGCCGAAAAGCCATGCGACTATATCAAACTTGAAAAGTCCTATGCTGCCCCAGTTAATCCCGCCTATGATGGATAATATAAGGCATATCCTGTCCATTAACATGGAAAATACTCCTTTTCATTTTTATTCTCTAAGAGTATTTCCCGTTAAAGGCTGCCTTATTCACTCTTTTCTTCTCCGTGGAGGTAAATGTTTCCGCTGCCTACAGAGAATGTTAATTTCGACGCCTCGCCGACATTTTTTTCGTATTCCGCGCCCTGCGACTCATCGAGAATGTATATCTGACCGTCAGAGCACTTGAGGCTGCAATTCTGCTTTTTTGCATCTGCGTATACATGAAGATTTCCCGTCTGTATTCCGCCCTCAAGCTGCAGGCATGTCGTGCTTCTCAGGGTGACGTTTCCGTCATTTACGTTTATATCCATGCTGGAGGGCGTGCTCACGTTCTCGGCACTTATCTCTCCCTTGCCGTTTATGCGCAGCCCGTAGTCGGTGCTTGATTTCATGTCGAAAATCTGCACCGTGCCATTCTCTATCTCAATGTTTATCTGCTTAACCGAGCTCTTTTCGGAGAGATATACGTCTATCTTCTTATCCCCGGAGTAGCTTTTGCCCGGAAAGAGAATATTGCGCAGGCCGTTGAAATTCATAACGGTATTGTACGCGGCGGTAAAGTAGTCGGCATTCTTTATACTGACCTCGGAGTTCTTTACGTTTATCATATCCGCGTCTATATTGACCGTCTCGATATAGTCGGACTCCGCTCCGCCGTGAACTGTCACATCCGCCTTATCGCACTTTATGACGAGCGAGGAGAGGGAGCCCGATATATTGGATATCACGGGTGTGTCGGAATGGGTGTTGCTGTTGTCAAAGACGTCGCCGCTCGCCCGTCCGATAAGGCAGAGCACCGTTCCCGCGCCGATAAGCACGGCGCACAGTATGCATAATACGATATAAGATTTTCTCATTTTGACGCACACCTCTTTTTGAGAGCTCCGACAAGCTCAATGAGCTTTGCGAGAAACAGTCTCAGAAAACGAGTCTGATAAGTGAAGAGCTTAGGTACGGCGCGCATGGACAGCAGGCTGAAGATAAATACGAGCAGCACCGTGATACCGACGATAACGAGCGCAAGTCCGAGCTCAAAGAGTCCGATCGGGCGCACACCGCGCGTGAGCATCGATACGCCGTAAAGCCCGCCGGTAAGGGCGAGGGTAGCTCCCCCTACGGAAGATACGAATATACCCGCAAAAAAGAGTGCATTCATTATCCCGAGCAGCAGGTAGACAAAGCCGAAGCAAGCCATAATAACCGTGAAGAGAGGCAGAGTCAGGGGCAGCGTAACGATGAGAAGTATATAAAAGAGTGCGGAGTTATTGCCGCGCAGCGCCGCTAAGGTGTCGTCCTCTTCCTCAGCGTTATCATTTTTGTCCTCCTGAGGAATTTCAGGCAGTTCCTTTACGAGTCGGCGCAGCTCATCTCGCGACAGCCTCTCGCCATCCCCCGTTCCATCCGAGGGGGCTTGTGGGGCTGGCGGACACTCAGACTCATTACGACTTTTTTTCTTTTTCTTTGTATTTTCGTTTTCAAAGGAAGAGTATTCGGCAAAGGCGTCGTCGCTTCCGTCGTCCGCTCGCCCGTCCGGGTTTGCCGTATAGTCGGGAACTCCGAATTCGTCGGCAACCTGCGAGTAGTCGGTCGCGATATCGGCGATATCTGAGTTATCCGCTTCGTCTCCCTCTACGCGAAAGGCGTTGTAAAGCTCATCCTCATCCGCGCTCTGCGAAGTATCGTAGGGTATCTCTACATCCTCAGAGCCGCACAGCAGCCTGTATATATTCGCGGCGAGCACCTTTACATCGCCGAATGAGGCAATCTGCTTTTCCGCCTGCTCCTCCGTGAGAGTCTGAAGATATTCCTTAAACTGCTCTATATGGGTATTTATAAGCTCGGGCGGCACTTTAAGCTTGTTAAGCTCAAGAGCTAATTCCAAATAAAAATCCTGACGCTTCATTTTATTCTCCCGAATTGTTGAAAAAATAACGAGATTATGATAATATAATACAGTGTATCATATATTATATCAAATTACGCGGAGATTTTCAATATGAGAATGAGAAAAAAGAAAAACGGCAGTGCCCGCATGGAGGCGTGCGGCGAATATGTGCTCCCGATGAATGAGCTTTCTTCCGCAGCAAAGGACAAGCCGCTCTACGTAGAGATAGGCTGCGGCAAGGGAACATTCCTGTGCGAGTCCGCGCTGAGAGACGGCGGAGCAT
>CAKSEI010000006.1 GCA_934446285.1 uncultured Eubacteriales bacterium
CCAGACTCAGAGCCATACTCACACGAAAAGGGAATTGCTCCGCAATTCTCCCCCTAATAGAAGGGACGGCTTACGCCGCCGCGCCCGCTCGATTGAAAGGACTGATTTTTGTGAAATTTGAATTTGAACGGTTCGCTGATATTCTGCGAGGCATATACCCTGAAAGCCCATACACAGTAGAAGAGACGTTGGAGGTATTCCGGTGCTTCTTTGAGCGGTACGAAGAGTTTACGGGAGAAGTTCACCCGGCGATAAAGGCAAGCCAAGTTGTGCGTATTTGTCGGGCCATGCCGTTTCAGGATGGGCAGACAGGGCCTATTTCCGACATTGAGCCGGAATTGTATCCGGAGATCATTGACCAGTATTTTAAGACCCCATTTAAAAACTGCGACTATCGCATCAATCATTTCTTTTCCGGACCTATCCGGCAAATGAGGTTGTTTGAGCTGGGCTACAAGTAAAACGCACTCTCCAAAGTTGGAGAGTGCGCCCCGTGGGATGCTGAAAATGTCGAGTTAAGTATACCACGGGGGTGGAAAGATGGCAAGCACGAACGAAACGGCGGCAGCGGTTCAGAGCGGACAAGCTGACATTTTAATCCTGTGGACGGTGGTTCGCCGGTATGCGCTGAAACAGGCCAACCGCTGGCACCGGGCTTTTGATGGCCGGGGCGGCGTCATGCTGGATGATCTGGAGCAGGCGGCGTTTCTGGCCCTGCTGGACACACTGGAACGCTGGGATTCGACCCGGGGACCGTTCCTGTCCGTGTATGCAATGCGCCTGAAATCAGCTTTTGCGCAGCTCTTTGGCCTGAGGACGGCGCGGGACAGGCTTGACCCGCTTGCAAATGCCATTTCGCTGGACGCCCCGTTGACGGACAGCGAAGATGACGCCCTGACTCTTGCGGATGTGCTCCCGGACGCGGCGGCAGCCACAGCGTTTGACACCATAGCCGAGCGGGAGCAGTTGGACGGATTGCGGCAGGCACTGACGGCGGCCCTCTCGACCTTGCCGGAGGAACAGCGGGCGGCGATCGTGGCGGAGTTCTGGCACAGCCAGCGAGTGGACGCTAAAACCAGAAACGCAGCTTTGAAGCGTCTGCGTCATCCGTCTGTCAGCAAGGGGCTGAAAGTTTATCTTGTTTGATTGGGGGATTCAATGGGACGCAAGAGCCAGCGCAAGGGCGCAGACGGCGAACGGGAGCTTGCCGCCATTCTCCGGGAATATGGGTATGAGATCAGGCGGGGCGGCTCTCTGTCATTTGGTGAGGCTCCAGACCTCGCAGGCTTGCCGGGAATACATATCGAGTGTAAGCGCTGTGAGCAAGTCTGGCTGTCCGAATGGATGGCGCAGGCCGAGCGGGACAGCAAGCGCTTTCGGGATGGATTGCCCGCTGTGTTCCACCGCCGAAGCCGCGATGGGTGGCGCGTAACAATGAACCTTGCGGACTTTATGCGGCTCTATGACCGCCAAAAAGTCCCAGAAACCGCCGAAGGAAAGGAGTGACGAATTGACACCCAGAAAAGAAAAAGCCCTGCAAGCCCTGCTTGTGTGCCGTACAAGGGCAGAAGCGGCACAGGCGGCGGGGATAGGTGAAAGCACCTTGCGGACATATTTCCAAGACCCCGAATTTACAGAACGGTACGAAGCGGCGTTTGCGGGTATGGTGCGGGACGCGGCCCAACAGGCAAAGCAGACGCTTTCCCCGGCCTTGTCCACCTTGCGGGAGATCATGGAGGACGGGACGGAGCAGACACAGGCCCGCATAACCGCCGCCCGCTCGATACTGGAATATTCCTTGAAGCTGACCGAACAGGCCGACATACTGGAACAGCTCAGGGCGTTGGAACGCTGGAAGGAGGAAACAGAAAATGGCAAGTATTAGAGCCAGACTTGATGCGCTGGAACACTATAGGCGCAAAAGTGACCCCGGCGGTGTGGTACTTGTTTTCCCCGATGATGGCGGCGGATGGCGGGCCGAATACGCCGGGAAGAGCACGACATTCCCCACACAAGAACAGGCCATACACCACATTGACGCACAGACAACGCGGGATATTCCCGTTATCATTTTCGACATTTGAACAGGAAGGAAGTTTTCACATGAACATTAACGCCAACATCGAGACTGCCGAGAGCATAAAGGAACGGGCAAAGGCCGCTTTTGGCTTTGATCTGCCAAGTGCCCTTGATCTTGTCAAGCGAAGCGACTACGACAGCGACGAAGCGTATCTGGACGCTTGCACCCGCGCCGAGATGGAGCGCAGCAGCCCGGAATACAGAGCCGCCAGAAGCCGCCTGAAAGCTGAATACAGGCAGAGAACAGAGGAACAGGAGCGCAAGGCACAGGATGAGGCATACAAGACCATCCGGGCAGCTGTTACCCTTGACAGCATCGACCAGCGCAATATTGATGAGAAGGCCGCGGATCTCGCCCGCCGGGATCTGGCCGCCGGTCGCATCGCCGCGAGCGGGCTGGGTGACGCTATCGCCAAGTATGCCGAAAAGCTGGGCGAGGAACGCAAGACTGAAAAGGCCAGCGCACAGATGTTCAATTCCATGATTCGCGGGCAACTGTGAAAAATAATTCTTGACGAGTGAAAGGAGAAAAAATATGGCGGAACTCAACGTAAAGAACGGTGCTGTTACGTACACTATCAACGGAAAGGGTGAGGTCACATTCAACCCTACCGACGCCGATTTCATCAACCGGATGTATACGGCGTTTGACGCAATGGAAAAGAAGCAAGACGCCTATTCCACGCAGATCAGAGAACTTGCCGGAACGGTGGAAATGTTTGACTTCGCCCGGCGGCTGGATGAGGAAATGCGGGGTGTTCTCGACGAACTCTTTCGGGCTCCGATCAGTGAAATGGCCTTTGGCGGTATCAGCTGTTACGCCCTCGCCGACGGTCTGCCGCTGTGGTGCAACCTGATGCTCGCGGTGATGGATGAGATCAACAACGCAGTAGAGCAGGAGGAAACCACAAAAATGAATGAAAAGGTCAACAAATATCTCGTGAAGTACCAGAAGCAGCAGAAAAGGTAAGCATGAAGGGCGCAGAGGGGAAATTCTGTCCTCCTGCGCCCTTTGCATATTTCACACGGAAAGAAGGTATTGAATGTTTACAAGATCTGACGGCTCGGTCGTGATCGAAGTCAATCTCGACGCCAGAGACGTGGACAAAGAACTCGCGAGGCTGAAAGCGAAGATCCTCCGCGCGGAAGAGGACTTAACAACAGGCAAGTATACCAAAAGCGTTCTGACCGCGCAATTTGAAGAGCTTGAAAAGGCGTATCACTCACTCAGCGAGAAGGCAAAAGCCGGAGATGTTGGTGCACAGCAGCGGCTTGAAGCGGTCGGCGGAGAACTTGACCGGCTTCATGCACAAATTGAAAAGCAGACTGCGGCGGTTGAAAACGCCCAAGTCCAGATGGACGGCCTGAAACTCCGATACGGGGAAGCGGAACAATCCGCACTGGCCTTGCAGGACGCGGAGCGCGAGGAGGTCGGCGTGCTCGACCGGCTGGCCGAGGCCCGAACGAAAGCACAGAAGCGAATGGAACAGTTTGCGCGGAGAATGAAGCGGCTTATTTCTGGTGCGCTTGTGTTCAATGTCGTGTCCTCCGGTCTGCGCAGCTTCACAAGCTGGATGAAAAAAGTCATTCTCTCAAACGATGAAGCGCGGGCCGCTATTGCACGGCTGGAAGGCGCACTGCTGACGATGATTCAACCGCTGGTCAGCGTGATCATCCCGGCCTTTACCGCCTTCGTAAACGTCCTGACGCAGGTGGTCACGGTGATCGCGCGTCTTGTCAGCGCCATTTTCGGCAAGACCTTTGAATCTTCGAAGGATGCCGCCGGGGCCTTGTACGATGAAGCGGATGCACTTGACAGCGTGGGTTCCGCAGCGAAGGGGGCAGCGGGGGCACTGGCTCCGTTTGATGAGATCAACACACTGGCGGGAAATGCCGCGGGCGGCGTCGCGTCGGCGATCTCCCCGGACTTCTCCGGGCTGGGGCTGTCCAGCCTGCCGGAGTGGCTGAAAAATCTGACGCTGGATCTGGAGGCAAAGATTTCACAGCTTCGCTTTTCGTGGGACAAGGGCGAGATATTCAAAAATCAGGATGCATGGATTATTTTCCTGACTGGACTTTTGGGCGCAGTCATTGGTTCAATGTTCGGTGGACTTGTCGGCGGCGTCATTGGTCTGCTGCTGGGGCTTTCCATCGGCCTGATAAGCTGCACATTCCTTGACAAGCTCGAAAATCCGGAAAAGGCGAAAAAGGCCTTGCGCGTAGCGTTGTCGGCGATCCTCGGCGCGGTGCTGGGTGCGATGTTTGGTGGTCTTCCCGGTGCAGTCATCGGTCTGTTACTTGGAACTTTGATATCGCTTGTTTCGTTGGAGTTCGAAAAAGGAGATGCATCCAACTGGGATAAAAACGACACCCTCGTGGTGGTGCTCAGCGCAATCCTCGGTGCTATTCTCGGTGCGGCTTTTGGCGGCCTTGCGGGCGGTGTCATCGGCTTACTGCTGGGCGCGACGATCTCGTTTATCGCCATCAAGTTCAAAGAGGGGGACTACGACAAAAGCAAGGCAATTGCATCTCTGCGCATTTCGTTGTTTGCTCTTCTTGGCGCGGTGCTGGGTACGATGTTCGGCGGACTGGTAGGCGGTGTTATTGGCCTGTTGGTGGGACTTACGATCGGGTTCACCTCCGTTGCCTTTGATGACAAACTTAAAGCGTCGGTGCGCTCCGCGGCACAGAAGGCGTTGAAAATTGCCATCACCACGATCATCGGCGCACTGATCGGCGCAGTGTTCGGGGGCGGCATTTTCGGCGGTATCATCGGCGGCGTCATTGGTCTGACCTTCGGCCTTGCGGTCACGCTCACCGATGCGAAGATCAAGAACGCGCTGGGCAGTGCTAAAACCAAAGGCACATCTTCCGGCGGCAAGATTCCCAGTGTCCAGTCCTTTGCACGGTCCGGCGTGGCGCTCCCCCGGATCTCTCAGGCGGACATCCCCCGGCTGGCACGTGGTACGGTGGTTCCCCAAAACCGCGAGTTTCTGGCCGTGCTGGGTGACAACAAGCGCGAGACCGAGGTTGTTTCCCCGCTGTCCACCATGAAGCAGGCCGTTTTGGAAGCGCTGCGGGAAGTTGGCGGCGAGGGCCAGCCCATCGAAGTGAAGCTTTACCTTGACGGGAAACAGATCGCCCGGAACCAGATCAAGCACATCAACGCGATCACGCAGGCTGCCGGTAAGCCGGTGCTGCTGGTGTAAGGCAGAATGTAGATGCATCCAATTCTGGATTGATTGCCTATATTAGGATTTTAAGGCCATTTGCGGCGCTTCGCTGTGCTGGGGATATACCGATATACCCAAATGCCGTAAACGTCAGCAGAGGGTCTGCAAATAAGAACGCCGGGGGTTTATCCCCCGGCGCTCGCTTTTGCGGTCTCAGATTCTTTGGACTTTGGCAAATCAGCCAGCGTTGTGGACGCGCAGAAGACCACTCAAATCAACCCTTTCGCTTTCAGTTTTTCCCAGAGTTCGGCTTGTTCTGCGGGTGTCAATTTCTTCACCAGTTCCAGAAACGAAGCCCTCAACTCTTCCGTTGTCATGTCCTTGATCTTCTGCCGTCTGGCGCTCCGAAGGACTCTGGAAACGGTGCTCTTGTTCTTCCCGAACCGGCGGGCGATCTCGGTGATGCTGATACCCTGCTCATGCAGCGTCAAGTATTCCTGTTGGATCGAAGTCATCCCAGCACCTCCCGCGCCTTATAGCCAAGTTTTTCTTTTGCAAGCTCCAAACACTCCTCGACTGTTTTTGCTTTGTCGCTCTCATAGATTTTGAATGCTTCCAGAACAATGGCACACTCTTCATCAGTCATTCCCAATACCATGTCAATGGCTTCTTTCCGCAGGGCTTCAATGTTCATCCCAGCACCTCCCGCACCTTTGCGAAGTACGCCGGGAGATTTTCCACGGACGGCTCAAAGCCGAACCGGGGCATGCTCCGCAGCGCGGCGGCCACGGTGATCTCCCGCTCCCGCTCGTCCGTCATGGTGACGCCCAGCAGGGGCACACGGCCTATCGGCGTGGAAATAAGGGCAACATACTGTTTCATCTTGTGTTCCTCCTTGCTTTATCGGCGGGAGGCTGGTACAATGATCGTGCCAACCTCCCTTTGGTGGGTGGTGGTCAGGCTCTCTGTGCCGTGCTTTGGTCGGCGGTGGCGCAGAGGGCCTTCTTTTTTCTCCACAGGCGCAGAAGCTCCAGCTTTTCGTCGGTTGTCAGCGTCAAGATCTCCTGCAAGTCCATGTCAAGACGTTGGACACCGCTGCTCTGTTCGCTGGGGATGACCTCGCGGATGGAGTGAGTATCAGGCATCGGTATGCCTCCTTTCTCGGTACATTGTTTCATAATAGCGCAGTTCCCGGATGCACCCGCTGAAAAAGTGGTTGATGTTATAGTCACAGTGCCGGTACTGCGTTCTGAAATGCTGGTCGATGATCTCCGGGTAGTTATTCGGCTCGATCTCCACATAATCGCCGCCGACGCTGTCCTCATACAGATACGGCATGATCCGGCTGATGCGGACGATCTGGCTGGCCCGGATGGGCGGGTGCGGCCTGCCGGTGTGGGTTTCGTAAGCCTCGAAGTAGTACCGGAATACGTCCAGCGTTTCTTCAAGGCAATATACGCCGCCGGGGAATACGCTGGCGGTGATCGCCGAGAACTTGTCAAAATCAAATAACATATCGTCTCCTTCGGTGCGGAGCGCTGGCGCTCCCTTCTACAAGGGGCGGTGTGCCGCCGCACACCCTTATAGAGCTTAGAGTTTTAGGTTTTTGGTTTTAGTTTATAGTTTAGGGTTTATAGTTTGGTTTCCACTGGGTTTCCAGTGGGTTCCCAGTCGTAACCCAGTGGGTTTCCAGTGGGTTTTACCTTTTGCGGGGTCTTCCGCCATGCTTGCCGTTGTCAGTGTTCCGCTTGCAGATCTCCTGGTATTTGGCGTTGTTCCGGTCGATGTCGGCCTGCATGATCTCAAAGACTTTCTCCGCAACACCGTCAAGGCCGCTGGGGGTTGCCCCGTAGAGATAATAATTGACGGTTGCTTTGATGGCCTTTGCCGCGTCGCTTTCCGGCATCAGGGAGAACATCAGCGCCGCTTCCCGGTAAGTCATGTAGCCCGGGGCTTCGTATTTGTCTTTGATCGCCATCATCCCTCCTCAGGCGACCTGAAACCGGCGGACGGTGCTTTTTCTGGTGAACGCTTCCGCCACGTCCGGCATGGCCTTTTTCAGGGCGCTGGCGTCAATTCTGGCGGTGGTCACGCTCTTCCACGTGATCTTATACTCCCCGGCCTGTACGGCCTCAGAATCGCCCATAAACGCCTTGATCGTGTCCTTGATGGTCTCGGCCTCCGCCTGCGCTTCCTCGATCAGGGCCTGAAGCTGGCGCAGCTCCCGGCACTTGCTTTCCAATTCGCTGGTGCTCATGTGTGTACCTCCTCAGTATTTCAGCGCGGGGATCTCTTGCCGGGCCGGGGCGTGAGTCCGTTTCATGCCTCTGGCTTACTCGGGGAATGCGTTTCCCGGCCCGCTCGGGGTGTTGTCCCTTGCTGTGAGTACAATATAGCATACTTGCGCAAGTATATCAATCGGCAGAATAGACATAGTTGCGCAAGCATATTTGTGTAGTTGTATACTTGCGCAATATTGAATGTATATGCTATAATACGAAGGCTGGAAAAGGGGCCTTGTTTCAGGGCCTTACCACAGAAAGAATGGTGAATATATGGCGACATCAAAAGCGCAGCAAAATGCGACAAATAAATGGATTGCAAAGGCTTACGACCGCATCAACCTGACTGTACCCAAAGGGCAGAAGGAAGTCATACAGGCCCACGCAGAGGCCAACGGCGAGAGCGTGAACGGCTTTATCAACCGGGCGATTGGGGAAGCGATGGGAACGGTTCCCGCAAAAGCTCCCCAGAACGCCGCAGAAACGCCGCACGGCTCCGGGGATATTCTTACACCCGAAGCGCTCAAAACGGCGCAGGACGCGGCGGAGAAGGCCGGGGAGACAGTCCCGGAGTTTGTCGGGCGGGCCGTGGAGACGCAGGCGAAGCGGGACAAGGTGGCATTCGCCATCCGACCGAAAGAAAAAGCCCCGGATCATTCCGGGACCTGAGACGGAAAATGGATGTGGCCTTTGATGGTCCGACCAGAGCAGTGGATAGGAGACGCGCAAAATGATTTATGAGGACAAATATCACCTGACGCCGGAGCAGAGCCGGTTCCTTGCCAAAAAGAAATGGGATGAGAATGTTTACTGCGGCATGAAGATGGAGAACCGCGCCGTGACGTTCCCCCAGACAAAGACGATCCTTGAGGGCGTCAACGTCCCGAATGTGCGGCTGGATGATATTCAGGCCATTCTCAATATGCGGGATGCATGGCGCTATGTGCTGGACACGATGGGCGAGCCAGTGACGATGGAATACTGGTGCAAACTCAACGAGTATATCGCCCGCAATGAATCTCTGGAGTGGGGCAAGCTGCGGACTGGACGGGTGGCGATCTCCGGCACGGACTATGTGCCGCCGGTTCCCACAGAAACAACCGTCAGAGAAGAGCTGACCCATATCCTGACCGCAGATACCCCCACCACCGAGCGGGCCTTGACGGCCTTTGTGTGGGGCGCACGGGGGCAGTTCTTCTGGGACGGGAACAAGCGCACAAGTCTGGTCCTCGCCAATAAGATCATGCTGGAGGCCGGGGCCGGGATGCTGACCATCACCGAAGGGTATATCGAGCGGTTCAACACGCTGCTGGTGGAGTATTACAACACCGGAAACGCGGGCGCGCTGAAAGCGTTCCTGTATGAAAATGCGATTCAGGGGCTGGAGCTGGGGTGAGTATCCTATTGTTGATATGCGAATAGTGACAATACTGGACGGCCGCTTGCTTTCTTGGCTTAAATCTGGTATATTATGAATAGCAGAGTTGGTCGCTGTCCATGACCGCTTTTGTAAAAGGGAAGATGGTGTGTCAGCTCTGAAAAATGAGTCGGTCGTGGCCCCCCTAAACCCGCTTTTAGCGGCTGGGTTGCGGTCGGCTCGTTTATTTCGTGGTTTCGACCTGCCCAGTTTTGGCGGCTCCAGAGCATAAAGAAAAGCCCCGGACGAATCCGGGACTTGACAGAGCGGGGCCAGCCGCCTATAATGAGTATAGAAAAGGCGCTGCGACAAGCGGTTAGCCCTGTTGGTGAAAGTTAATTAAGCAAGCTCAAGAAACCGTCACTTGCCAGAGTGGCGGTTTCTGCTTTTTACGATGATCGTAACGGTGAACCGTCCGATATGTAACGTAATCCGCATAGCGTCACCCCCTCTCGGGGTTTGTGACTAACCGCCTGCCGTTCGTGCAGCGCCCCGCCCATAATGGGCTGTCAAGAGGATAGCATACCGCCTGTCGAAAATCAAGATTTTTGTCCCGTTTTGAGTTCAACAAAAATTCAACTCCATTACGAAAAGTTCAACTATTTTACCCAACGATACAAAACGATAATTTTCAAGAATCCAGTAATTGCAATACTTTGAACCATATTAGTAAACGTTTTTATCTGAACTCATAACCCGGAGGTCGGAGGTTCAAGTCCTCCCCCCGCAACCAAAAAGAGAGACACGACGTAGGTCGTGTCTCTCTTTTTTAGTATACCCATTTTATTGTCCCTGCACGCAGGTGGGGCGGTCATTTCAGCAGAAGGCGAGGACCTTCCGGAAAACATTCCCGGAAGGTCCTCGCTTTTTTCGTTTACAGAGCCTGTACAGAGCCTATGGCCTAACCGAGCATATGGTGCGGCAGGGCCGTGACGATGCCGGGGAACACGGTGCACAGGATGGTGACGGCGATGATGATCACCAGGAAGGGCACAACACCCTTGTATACGTCTGTCATCTTGACGCCCGGCGGGACGATGCCGCGGATGAAGAACAGCGCGAAGCCGAAAGGCGGCGTCATGAAGCAGGTCTGCATCAGGACGGCCAGAGTAGCGCAGATCCAGAGCCGGTCCACGCCGAACTGATCGAGGATCGGGAGGAAGATGGGCAGGCAGATCATGACGATGCCGGTCCAGTCCAGGAAGCAGCCCATGATGAACACCAGCGTGTAGAGGATCGCGATGACGCCCCACTTGCCGATGCCCAGGGCAGACAGGAGGTTCATGATGACCACGTCGCCGTCCAAAGACATGAAGATGCCGGTAAAGCAGCCCGCCATGAACAGGATGGAGAAGACCATGGCGCAGGTCTTGGCCGTCTCAATGATGGAGGTATAGAGCATCTTCCAGGAGAACTGGCGGTAGAAGATGGTAAGGATCAGCGCCATCACGGCGCCCACGCCGGAGGCCTCGGTGGGAGTGGCGATACCGGCAAAAATGGAACCCAGCACGCCGAAGATCAGGATCAGGGGCGGGATCAGGTTGATCAGGGAGCCGGTGATCCGCTTCTTCAGAGGCATCTGGGCCAGCTCCTCCTTGGACATGGCGGGGCCGTAATCCGGGTGGATGTGGCAGATGATCAGCGTATAAATGATGTAGCACAGGGAGAGCAGAAGGCCGGGGATAATGGCGGCGAAGAACAGCTGCCCCACGGAGATCTGCGCGTAGGAGCCCAGCGACACCAGCATGATGGACGGCGGGATCAGAATGCCCAGACAGCCGCCGGAGCAAATCAGGCCGCAGGTCAGACTCTTGTTATAGTTGGAGCGGAGCAGCACGGGGAAGGACAGCATGCCCATGGTGACCACGGAGGCACCGACGATGCCGGTGGTGGCCGCGAAAACGGTGGACACCAGAATAACGGCGACGCCGAGACCGCCCTTCAGCGGGCCCAGCAGGTAGCGGATGGACTCAAACAGTCCGTCGGCCACCTTCGAGTTGCTGAGCAGGTTTGCCATCAGGATGAACATTGGGATAGCCACGCTGCTGTAGCTGTTCATGCCGTCATACACCTTGGTCAGCGAAATGGAGATCGCGTCCGTGCCGTAGGCGAGGAAGCCAAGCACCACGCCGATACCGCCCATGACGAAGCAGAGCTGCTGGCCCACCGCAAGGCCGACGATCATCAGAATGAACATGGCCGCGATGAAGAATACGGAAAGGGAGTAGGAATCCATTCCCATGGAAGAAATCAGGCTGGAAAGCCCATTGAGTATCGTTGTCATATGGCCTTAACCCTCCTGTTCTTTCTTCACGAGGATGCTGAGCGAGCCCACGGGCTCGGGATCCTGCTTATGGTTTTTGTAGTAGGTGATGACCCAGTTGATCTCCTTGAGAAGCTCGGAGACGATCTGGATCCCCAGAAGGACCATGCCGATGAACAGGCACAGCTTCACGGGCCAGAGCACGGGCGCCCAGACGGAATAGCCCAACTCGCCGGTGGTGTAGCTCTTCAGGAAGAAGGTATAGGCTCTGGGGATCATGTACCAGGCGAAGGGGAGCTGAAGGATAATGGAGGAGACGATGTGCAGCCAGTGGGCGGTGATGGGGCGGAGCCGCTCCACCAGCAGATCCACGCGGACAAACGTCCCGTGCTGCATGCCCAGCGCCAGAATCATGATTGTGTAGCAGCCGAAGATCATGGTGATCAGGTCGGTGGTCCAGATCTGGGGCATGTGGAAGAAGCGTCTGAGCACGACCTCGCACATGATGACCGCGACGATCCCTACGATCAGGAAGCTGATCGCGCGGCCGAGCACGTCGTTGACCGTGTCAAGAACGCGGCAGATTTTTCGTAAAATACTCATTCAAAATAACCTCTCATCTTGTTTCGAACGGGTGCCTATGCGTTTTTGCGGGGATCAGTCCTTCACAAAGCCGAAGCCGTACCGGCCCAACTGGCCGCGGTAGGGATCCACGATCTCGCGGTAGGCGGCCATGGAGTCGAGAATGTAGGAGATGTTGGGGTTCTTGGCGGCCTCTTCCTGGAGGACCTTGTTGTACTCGGTCAGAATGGCGTTCAGAGAGTCGTCGTCCATCTGGGTGACGGTGACGCCGTCCTGCTCCACCATCTTGGTGGCGATCTTGGAGTCGTTCCACATGTACTCGGCCATCTTCTCGGCGCGGGTGATGCTGGCGGCCAGCGCGATGGCGTCCTTGTATTCCTGAGGCAGCTTGTCATAGGCGTCCTTGTTGATCATGACGCCGTTGACGCCGGCGGACTGGAACCAGCAGGGCTCGCACCAGTACTTGGCGACCTCGGTGAGGGCCAGGGACTCGTCGGCATAGGGGGTGGAGAATTCGCAGGCGTCGATAACGCCGCGCTGCATGGACTCATAGATCTCGGAACCGGAGACGGCCACCACGCCGATGCCCAGGTTGCTCAGAGCGCGGCCGGGGAGCACGCTGCCCATGCGCAGCTTCATGGTCTTCAGGTCTTCCAGAGTGTTGATGGGCTTGGAGGAACGGATGCCGGACTCGGACCAGGTGCAGGCGATGGGGAAGTAGACGATGTTGTACTGGCCGTAGATATGCTGATAGACCTCGAGGCCGTCGGCCTGATTGATCCACAGGAAGTAGTCCATGCCGGTGAAGTTGTCTACGGTGGAGTTGAGCAGCTCGAAGGACGTGTCCTTGCCGGCCCAGTAAGCGGCACAGTCGCCGGCGGCCTGAACGGTGCCCTCGGAAACATAGTCAAAGCACTGGTTGCCGGCACACAGCTCGCCCTCGCCGTAGTTGGTGATGGTAAACTTGCCGTTGGTGAGCATGCTGACCAGCTCGGCAAAGCGGGTGTCGCAGGTGAAGTGGACGTTGCCGCTGCCCCAGGTGGAGGCCATCTTCCAGGTGATGACGGGGAGATCGTCGGTGGAGTCGCCGTTGGTGCTGGTCTGAGCCTGATTCATGGCTCCGCCGCCGTTATTGCCGTTGCTGCTGCCGCAGGCGGAACAACCAAGAATAAACGCAAGAGACAGAATCAGAGCCAAAAATTTTTTCATTGTCATGGATAATTTCTCCTTTCTATTGCTGCGATGTTCAACTGTTGCGCGGGGTACAGGCTTGGACAGGGGACGAAGCACAAGATGGGAAGCGGGAAGCAGGGGCGGGCGCCGGGTCAGAGCTTTTTGACCAAAATGTTTAAAAGCTCTGTATACTGCCGGCTGGCCTTTGTCGAAAACAGACTAACAAGAAAACGACCGCTTGTCTATTTCGGATTCGGTGAAGGAATGTTGAGTAAAAAGCAATGATTCCCTCCGGCTCTGAGAAAAGCCGGGGGGAATCATTGCTTGCGGAATCAGTGTATACCCTGCTCCGGGGGAAGAGCCTGACGGCGCTCCACAAATGATTGGAACTCCTCTGCAGCAAAGGATTGAAACGAGCCTTTTTTCCAGATCATGTAGATATTTCGCTTTGAAATGTCACCCTTCAGGTGGATGACGGACAGGTTGTTTTTGGAAATCGCATCGAATCCGATGGGGATGAGCGCGATGCCCATGCCCTTTCGCACCATGCTGGCAACGGACCAGTCGTCGCTGAGCATCATGCTCGGCTGATAGACGTATCCGGCCTGCGCGAATACCCGCTCATAATGGGGCAGAATGCCGGACGTGCCGTCAAAGCTGATGAATTTTTCGTTGGCGATCTCGTCCAGCGTCATAAATTCCCGCCCGCTCCAGGGGTGATCCGGCGGCACGATGAGGACGACCTCCTCTTCCATCACCTTCATAAACACGAGCGAGGCGTATTCCTCCGGATCGAAATAGTCGGAGACGAAGCCGAAATCCACCTGATTGCTCAATACAAACTGGGCGACCTGCTTGGAGTACGCGTTCAGAATGCTGATCTGGACGGTGGGGTGAAGCTGGTAGAATTCCTTCACCAGGTCGGAGCACATCTGCGCCGCGAATACCGGGATGGAGGCGATGCGCAGCAGGCCGTGGGCGGAATTGGCCACCTTCTCCAGCTCCTTGATGCCGTCGTCAATGGTCTGGGTGGCGTGCTTGACGTAATTGAGAAACAGCTCCCCGTAATTTGTCAGGCGGACGTTTCGCCCGTTTTTCTGGAAAAGCGCCACATGCAGCTCGTCCTCAAGGCTGGCGATGGCCCGGCTCAGCGCCGAAGTGGTGATATACAGGCGCTGGGCGGCGCGTGTGAAATGCTCTTCCTCCGCGACGATCTCAAAGTATTTCAGATACTGCCAGTTCATAGATAAACACCTCGCCCACAGTTGCAAAATTTACAGAGTAAAGCGTCGAAATGACAAGCCTATTGTATAAAAACGACATTTCAAAGTCAATGCCGACTTTTGCGCTTTACCGGGATATGGGCGCTGGCCCGGCAAAAAAACTGTTCGAATTTCGGAAAGGTTTTGTTGAACAAGGCGAAATAGACACGGGGCAGATGGGGGTGCTAATATGAAAATGCACAAAGTGGAAGGGAAGCCATGTAACTGCACACAGGAAAACCAATCAACTCAACTTCATTTTGTCAGGAGGGAGCGTTTTGGCTCAGGTTATCACCAGTGACGAGGCTGCAAGGCTGATCCGGGATGGCGATCACGTAGCAGTATCCAGCTTTACCGCAATTTCTATGGCCGAGGATGTTTTCGTATCCATCGGCGAGCGTTATGAAAAAGAACAGCATCCTAAGAATATTTCCATTTATCACGTCTCCGGCGTGGGAGATTACAAGCCGGGCGGCCGCGGGCTGAACCATCTGGCCCACGAGGGCCTCATCGGGCGGATCTACGGCGCCCACGCGGCCCCGTATCCCGACCTGTCTCCCATGATGGCCGACGGGCGGATCGAGACCTATATGGTGCCTCAGGGGGTCTGCTGCCACATCATGCGGGCCATGGCCGGCGGCGAGGACGGCCTGCTGACCAAGGTCGGCCTGAACACCTTCGCGGACCCGCGTCTGGACGGGTGCAAGATCAACCAGAGCTGCAAGGAAGACGTCGTGGAGCTGGTGAACGTCTGCGGCAAGGAGTTGCTTTACTACAAGGCGTTCCCCATCGACATCTGCCTGCTGAAGGCGACCTACGCGGACGAGGACGGCAACATCAGCTGTGAGAACGAGCCGCTGATTTTGGAGCAGCTGGAGGTCGCCGGTGCCACCCACCGCTGGGGCGGCAAGGTCGTGGTGCAGGTGCACAAGATCGTCAAGCGCGGCTCCCTCCACCCCAGGAAGATCAAGATTCCCTCCGTGCTGGTGGATTACATCGTGGTGGGCCGGAAGGAGAACACATACCAGACCCATTTCTTCGAGGATGAAAAGCCGGAGCTCACCGGCGACCTGAAGGTCCCGGCGGAGGCCATCGAAGCCATGCCCTTCGGCCTGCGGAAGATCGCGGCTCGCCGCGGCGCGTTGGAGATCAAGCCCGGCACCTTTGTCAACATCGGCGGGGGCATGTCCGAGGGCGTGGCCAACGTGGCGTCGGAAGAGGGCCTTGCCGACAAGATTCTGCTGGGCGTGGAGTCTGGTCTCATCGGCGGCGTGCCCGTGGTGGGCGCCATCGGAACGGCGTACAATCCGGAGGTTGTGATCCGTCAGCCAGAGTGCTTCGACCTGTATAACGGCGGCCTGCTGGACATCACGTTCTTGGGCAGCGCCCAGATCGACCGGGAGGGCAACGTGAACGTCACCAAGTTCAACGGCAAGGTGATCGGCCCCGGCGGATTTGTGAACATCACGCAGAACACGAAGAGCATCCGCTTTATCGGCTCCTTCACCGGCGGCAAGACGGAGATCGAATCCGGGGATGGAAAACTGAAGGTCGTCAGCGACGGCAAGTTCCTGAAGTTTGTGGATCATGTGGAGCAGGTCAGCTTCTCCGGTAAGCAGGGCGTGGCCAACGGTCAGGATGTTCTGTATATCACGGAGCGCGCCGTGTTCCGGCTGGTCGAGGGCGGCATCATGCTCATCGAGATCGCGCCCGGCGTGGATCTGGAAAAGGACATTCTGAGCAAAATGGAATTCAGGCCGATGATTGCCGATGACCTGAAGCTTATGGACGAGCGCATCTTCATCGACCAGAAGATGGATCTGCAGTTTGACTGATCCGGAGCCAAAAATGTAATAGGAGAAGTGCGTGTTATGGGGAATGTCAAGACCCTGAAAATAGGCATGAAGGCGTATTTTCACAAAACCATCACTGAGTACGATGTATACACGTTTGCCGGGCTGACCGGGGACTACAGCCGTGTGCATGTGGACAAGGAATTCGCGAAGGATTTCCGCTTCGGCCAGCAGATCGCCCATGGCCTGATCGTGGCCAGCTTCCCCTCGACCCTGATGGGAATGGAATTGCCCGGTTCCGGTACACTTTTCCTCGATCAGACCTGTGAGTTCAGGAAGCCGACGTTTTTTGGCGACACCATTACCTGTGAGCTTGAATTTACCGGCTGCGTGGAGAAGAAAAACTGCTATATTGGTGAATTCATCGGGACCTGCACCAACCAGCGGGGTGAAGTCGTCATAAGCGGTAAATATCATCAAATGATGTCCAAAGAATACTTTTATGTCGAGATGTGAGGACAAAGCTATGAGCCTTGATTATTCAAAGTGCCGCAGCGAGGAAGCTGCATTTTACCGGGAGTTTGCCCAGCAGGAGATCAAGCCGTACTTCCACGTGCTGGAGGAGACCGGCGGAACGCCGCCGGAGCTGCTTGAAAAGATGGCGCAGGCGGAGCTTCTGGGCATCCCCATCCCCAAGGAGTATGGCGGGCTGGGGAAGGATTACATTTCCGCCACGCTGTGCATGGAGGAGTTGTCCAAGATTAGCCCGGCCACCGCGGGCATCATCAACGTAAGCTCTGAGTTGGTCTGCGGAGCCATCGAGAAGCACGGGACCGAAGCCCAGAAGCAGAAGTACATCGTGCCGATGGCCAAGGGAAGCGTTATCGGGGCCTTTGCCCTGACGGAGCCGGGGGTCGGCTCCGATACCGCCGGCGTCCGCACCGCGGCGGTGCTGGACGGGGATCACTGGGTCCTCAACGGGACGAAATGCTTCATCACCAATGCAGAGATCGCATCCACCTTCCTGATCGCCGCGCTGACGGATATTGGGGAAGGCAAGCGGAAGATATCCATGTTTATCGTGGAGAAGGACTATCCCGGCTTCCGCATCGGCAAGCACGAGGACAAGATGGGTATCCGCTCTTCTTCTACCTGCGAGCTGATCCTGGAAAACTGCATCGTCCCGAAGGAAAACCTGCTGGGCGAGCTGGGCAAGGGCCTGAAAGTGGCGCTGGGCTGTCTGGCAGGCGGCCGTGTCATGATCGCGGCGCAGGGCCTCGGCCTTGCGCAGGGCTGCTGGGATGAGGCGGTGGCCTATCTGAAGGCTCATAAAGAGGAGACGGAGAACGCCATCAACACCCAGCGGGTGCAGTTTAAGCTGGCTGAGCTTCAGATCAGGATCGACGCAGCCCGCCTGATGGTGTACCGCGCGGCGGACCAGTGGAGCCGTGGAGAGGCGTTCGATACCGCGGCGGCTATGGCCAAGTATTATGCCACCGACGTGGCCAACGAGGTGGCCAGATCGTGCATCCAGCTGATGGGACTGGACGGAGCGGAGTTCGGCACCAGAACGGAGCAGTTCTTCCGCGACGCGAAGATCACGGAGATCTACGAGGGCACCAACGAGATCCAGCTGATGGTCGTGGCGGGGCTGCTCGGCCTGAAGGCGTAAGGAGGACGGCATGAAAACGAAAATGTTTGTTTTGACCGAGGACCAGCAGATGGTCCGGGAGCTTGCCGAGGGCCTTGCGCAGAGCGAGATCCGCCCCCGGGCGGAGGAAGTGGACCACGCCAGTGCCTGCCCGGCGGAAGGGGCGGCCGTTCTGGCCGAGGCGGGGCTGCTGGCCTGCACGGTGCCGGAGAAGTACGGCGGCGCCGGGCTGGACGCCTGGAGCCAGATGTGCGTTATCGAAGAGACCGCCAAGGAGTGCGCCTCCACCGCGTGGGCGGTGGCCGCGTCCAGTGTGGCGGCGGAGTGTGTTCTGGCCCACGGCGGCGAAACGCTGAAGCGGGAGATGCTTCCCGCGCTGGTCAGCGGCCAGTTTGCCGCCGTGGCGGAGACTGCCGTGCAGGCGGAGCGGGACGGAGAGGGCTGGGCCCTCAGCGGCACCGCGCGCCATGTGCTGCTGGCGGCTGAGAGCAGCTGGTATCTGGTCAGCGCCGCGGCAGACGGCGCGGTCCGGTGGTTTGCCGTCAGAGGAGACGCCGCCGGGCTGCAGGTCCGGGCCGGCGAGCCCATGCTGGGCCTGAAGGGCTGTCCCATGGGCGACCTTGTTCTGGACCGCTGCCCGGGTGAAGCGCTGGACGCAAAGGCCGACAGCAGCGTGAAGGCCGCGCTGTCTCTGGCCAGCGCCGCGGTCAGCGAAGGCGTGGCTCAGGGCGCGCTGGCCGAGGCCGTGGCCTATGTGAACCAGCGCGTCCAGTTCGGAAAGACTATCGCGCAGTTTGAAAACACCCAGCAGGTCATGGCTGAGCTGCTGGCAAAGGCTCAGGCCGCCAGGGCGCTGGTGTGGGACGCCGCTGAGGTCAAAATGTCCGGCGATGATTATGGGGTCGTCGCCGCCATGGCTAAGATCGTCGCCAGCGACGCTGCTAGCATCATTACTCGCAAGTGCATCCAGTTCATGGGCGGCTACGGCTACAGCCGCGAGTACCCCGTGGAGCGCAAGATGCGGGACGCCAAGATGCTGGAGCTGGTGGGCGTCACCGCCGAGCAGGGGAAGGCTTCCGTGGCCGGGGCCGAGATCGTAGGAGCGTAAAGGAGAAAAAGCAATGCCTTTGATGACAAGTGAACAGTACGTAGAAAGTCTGGCGAAGATGAAGCGGAACATCTGGTTCCAGGGAAAGAAGATCGAGGATCCCATCAACGATCCCCTGCTGATCCCCTCCCGGAGATGTCTGGAGGAGACCTATGACATGGCCCTCATGCCGGAGTATGAGGATTTGATGACCGCGACCAGCCAGTTTACCGGCCATAAGGTCAACCGGTTCAACCACATCTATAACAGCATCGAGGATCTGAACAAAAAAACCAAGATGCAGCGCCTCATGGGACGGCGCACCGGCTCCTGCTTCCAGCGGTGCGTCATTATGGATATGGCCAACGCCTTTTATCCCACCACCTATGAGATCGACGAGAAGTACGGCACCCACTATTTCGAGCGGTTCAAGGACTTCATTATCAAATGTCAGGACGAGGACCTGATCGTGGCCGGCGCCCTGACCGACCCCAAGGGTAGCCGCAGCGCGAAGATCGGCGGCGACGAGCAGGATAAGGACCTCTATCTCCACGTGGTGGAGCGCCGGGCGGACGGCGTGGTGGTCAACGGCGCCAAGTGCCACCTGACCGGCATCACCAACGCCCACGAGGTGGTGGTCCTGCCCACTCAGGCCATGCGCCCCGGGCAGGAGGATTACGCCATCGCGTTCCATGTACCGCTGGATGCCCCCGGCATTACCATGATCGTGGGCCGTCAGTCCTGCGACACCCGGAAGCTGGAGCCCGGCGCGGACATCGATCTGGGCAATGCCGCCTACGGAGGCGTGGAAGCTCTGACCATTTTTGACCACGTGTTCGTCCCCAATGAGAACATCTTTCTCAACGGCGAGGTGGACTTTGCCGGTATGCTGGTGGAGTTGTTCGCCGCCGGTCACCGCAACAGCTACGGCGGCTGCAAATCCGGCGTGGGCGACGTGGCCATCGGCGCGGCCAGCCTGATCGCCCAGTACAACGGCACGGAGACGGCCAGCCACATCAAGGACAAGCTGGTGGAGATGACCCAGCTCAACGAGCAGCTCTACTGCGCCGGCATCGCCTCCGGCGCTGAGGGCTGGAAGACCAAGGCGGGTAGCTACATGGTGGACCTGCTGCTGGCCAATGTGTGCAAGCTGAACGTCACCCGCTATCCCTATGAGATCGTCCGCTTGATGGAGGACATCGCCGGCGGCATCATGGTCACCGCCCCCTCCGAGGCGGATCTGAAGAGCCCCGAGGTCGGCAAGTACGTGGAGAAGTACCTGGTGGGTCACGGTGTGAACGCGGAGGACCGCCTGCGCTGCCTGCGCCTGTGCGAGAATCTGGCGCTGGGCACCGCCGCCGTGGGCTACCGCACCGAGTCCATGCACGGTGCCGGTTCCCCTCAGGCCCAGAAGATCATGATCACCCGTCAGGGCAACTTCGAAATGAAAAAGGAACTGGCTAAGCGGATCGCCGGCATTGCCGAGTGACCCTGATGAGAAAATGCGGCAGCCCGGTTCCGGGTTTCCCGGGACCGGGGCCGGCCGCACCATGAGTTGAAATGCTTTTTGATGAACAGGAGAATAACGATGGGAAATAAATCGATTTTATCCGCGGCTACGGAACACCTTCATCTGGAAGAAGATAATGGCGTTGTGACCCTTACCATCAGCCGTCCCAAGCAGCTCAATTCCCTGAACTATGAGATCATGGGCGATCTGGAGAACCTCTTTATCCAGTTGGAAGCGGACCAGACGGTCCGGGGCGTGATCATCACCGGCGAGGGCCGCGGCTTTGTGGCCGGGGCGGACATCAACGAGATCTATGCTGACCGCGAGAACACGAACCGGAACGTGGGCATCCGTTTTCAGGACTATCTGACGAAGGTCCACCGCACCTATAACTGCATTGCGAATCTGTCCAAGCCCGTGATCGCCGCCGTGAACGGCTTTGCGCTGGGCGGCGGCTGCGAGCTGGCGCTGTGCTGCGACATCATCATTGCCAGCACCAAGGCGAAGTTCGGCCTGCCCGAGGCAAAGCTGGGCATCATCCCAACCTATATGGGGACTCAGCGCCTGCCCCGTGCCATCGGCACGCTCAAGGCGAAGGAACTGATGTATACCTCCCGCTTTATGGACGGGCAGGAGGCGGCGGCCTGCGGACTGGCCAACCAGTGCGTGGAGCCGGAGGAACTGCTCCCCGCCGCCCGGGCGATGATGGACACCATTCTCCAGCGTGCGCCCCTGAGCATCCGCTACATGAAGCTGGCGGTAAACAACGGAAGCGAAATGCCGTTGGCGGAAGCCTGTGAGTACGAGCGCGCTCTGGGCGGCCTGTGTCTGGCCACCGACGACTGTAAGGAAGGCGTAGACGCGTTCGTTGAGAAGCGCGATCCGCATTTCCAGAACAAGTAAGGATAAACGCAATGGGCCCGAGTGGCCGCGGCATACGAGATCATCGACCGCAGAACAGCGGAAAAGGAGCAAATATATATGAAAAACTTCAAGTTGGTCAAACCGGAGCAGGAGGATATTCTGAGCCTGCTCAAGACGATCGCGGAAAAGGAGCTGGCCCCCAAGGTGGCCGAGCTCGACGAAAAGGGCGAGTTCCCCATGGACGTGTTCAATAAGTTCTGCGATGCGGGACTTTATGCCATGAACATTCCCGAGGAATACGGCGGGCTGGGCCTTGACCTGAAGACCCGGGTGCTGCTCCACGAGGAGCTGGGCAAGGTGGACGCCGGTTTCTCCTTCGCATTTTTCATTAACAGCAACAACGCGGACATCGTTCTCGATTACAGCACCAGCAACGCGCAGAAGGAATACATCGCCAAGAAGGTCATGGAGGACCGTGCGCTCATCTCCGTGTGCATTACCGAACCCAACGCCGGCTCCGACGCCGCCGCGATGACGACCACCGCCGTCCGCGACGGGGACGATTACATCCTGAACGGCACCAAGTGCTTCATCTCCGGAGCTCCGCTGGCCGACATTTTCATTGTCTGCGCAAAGACTGACAAGACCAAGGGCGCCAAGGGGATCTCCCTGTTCCTGGTCGAGCGGAAGGACGGCGTCAAGGTCGGCAAAGAGGAAAACAAGATGGGCATCCGCCTGTCCAGCACCTCCGAGGTGATTTTGGAAGATGTACGCGTTCCCGCTTCCGCGATGATCGGCGAAGAGGGCAAGGGCTTTAAGTATATCATGGGCTATCTGGAGCATGTACGCTTTACCACCATGGCGTGCGGCCTGGGCGCCGCGCAGCATGCACTGGATCTGGCGGTGGACTACGCCAAGACCCGCGTTCAGTTCGGCAAGCCGATCATTGAGAATCAGGCGCTGGCCTTCAAGCTGTCCGACATCCATATCCGCATCAGTGCAGCCAGATCCATGCTCCAATATGCGGCCGCCGTGGCCGATGCGCACCTGCCTATGGAGGATGTCAGCCCCGCCACCAAGGTGTTCGTGTCCGACACGACAGTGTGGGCCTGCAACGAGGCCCTTCAGGTCTTTGGTGGGTACGGCTATATGAGAGAGTATCCCATGGAGAAACTCTACCGGGATGCGAGAATTTTCCCGATCTTTGAGGGCACCAACGAGATCCAGAAGCTGGTCATCGCCCGTCTGCTGGAAAAGGGCTGAGCCGCTGCCGGAGCACATTCGGCAGCCGCCCGGATGCAATAAGGGCCACGAGGTGATTTTGTGTTGGAGCATGGGAAATGCGGAAGATCCTGCGTTGACTGCGGGCCGATCAAATGCAACACCGGACGGGGGAATTACCCGGATGATTTCTGCCTGACGACAATGCTGGATGAGAAAGAAAAAAGCGCGCTGATGGAGCTGTACGGCGACCCGGTGAACAAGGCCGTCATGACGCAGGCCGCGCAGATCGAGTATGACGGATATTGCCGGCTGACCCGGGTGGAGGAGACGGTCGAGTTTGCCCGGCGGATGGGCTTCCGCAGGATCGGGATCGCGACCTGCGCGGGACTGATCCAGGAGAGCAGGATCCTGACGCGCATTCTCCGGGAAAGCGGCTTCGAAGTGTTCGGGGCTGTCTGCAAGGCCGGCGCGATCGACAAGACTCAGGTGGGGATCGCGCCGGAGTGCGAGAGCATAGGCCCGCATATGTGCAATCCCATCCTTCAGGCCAGACAGCTTGCCAGAGACAGGACAGAGTTCAATATTGTGGTCGGCCTCTGCGTGGGCCATGACAGCCTGTTTTATAAGTATACGGTAAGCCTGACGACCACCTTGGTCGTAAAAGACCGCGTGACCGTGCACAATCCTGCCGCAGTGCTCTACGCGGCAAACGGCTACTATAAAAAGAAGCTGGACGCGCTTTCGGAGGATGCGCCGCGGGAGTGAGCAGCAGAGATTTGTGCTGTGCGGGCCACACACATATTCAGAAAGGTATCAAACAAGCATGGAAGTCAGAGAAGCGATTAAACAGCGAAGAAGCATACGGCGGTATAAGGACACGCCCATCCCGGAGCAGGATCTGATGGAGATCCTTGAAGCGGGGCTGTACGCGCCGTCGGCGGTGAATCTCCAGCCGTGGTACCTTGTGGCCATCCGCAGTGCGGAGGGCCGGAAGAAGCTGGAGGAGACGATGACCCATGTCTCCAGAGTGATGGAGCCCTCTCTGCGGGAGCGGTTCGCGAAGCATCCCGAGGTGGCGGCGGAGAGCACGAGGTTTATCCGGCAGTTGGGCGGAGCACCCCTGTACATTCTGGTGTTTCAGATGAAGGACGAGTACGAAAAAACCGCCTCCACCATTACGCAGAGCGTGGCCGCTGCCATCGAGAACATGCTGCTGGCCGCCACGGAAAAGGGGCTCGGGAGCTGCTGGCTCACCGCGCCGGTGGAGGCCGGGGCCGGAAATCAGCTCAGAGAGACCTTCGCACCGGGAAAAGGAGAGCTGGTCGCGCTCCTTACTCTGGGGTATCCAGAGGTGATCCCCGAAATGCCGAAGAGAAAGCAGGGACGCTATGTCATCCTCTGAGGGATTCCATATCAGCGTCAAAAAAGGAGATCGTTGTGAAATGAAAGAAGTAGTAATCGTCTCGGCGGCGCGGACGCCGTTCGGGAAGTTCGGCGGCGGACTGAAGGGGCTGCAGGCCAGCGACCTTGGCGGTCTGGCCATCAAGGAGGCCCTGAAGCGGGCCCACATCACCGGTGAGCAGGTGGACGAAGTGGTGTACGGCACCGTCATCGCCGCCGGTCAGGGGCAGGTGCCAGGCCGTCAGGCTTCCGTCAAGGGAGGCATCCCCCACACCGTGCCCGTGGTCACCATCAACAAGGTGTGCGGCTCCGCCCTGAAGGCCGTCACCATCGGCGCGCAGATGATCAAGGCCGGGGACGCCGACGTGGTGGTGTGCGGCGGCATGGAATCCATGTCCAACGCCCCCTATCTGGTGAAGGAGACCCGCTGGGGCTCCCGCATGAACGACATCAAGATGAAGGACGCCATGGTGCTGGACGGTCTGTGGTGCCCGGAGAACGACGTGCACATGGCGGTCATCGGCGGGGCCGTGGCCGGAGAGTACGGCGTCACCCGTGAGATGCAGGATCAGTGGTCCTACCGCAGCCAGATGAAGTGGGCCGAGGGCGAGGCTAAGGGGACCTTCGACGAGGAGCGCTTCCCCGTGGAGGTCGCGGGCAAGAAGGGCAAGGTCACCGTGGTGGATAAGGACGAGGCCCCCCGTCCGGACACTACGCTGGAGGGTCTGGCCAAGCTGCCGGTGCTGTTCACCAAGGACGGAACCATCACCGCCGGCAACGCCCCCGGCACCAACGACGGTGCTTCCGCCGTGGTCATCATGAGCCGGGAGAAGGCCGAGGAGCTGGGCGCGCCCATTCTCGCCGTGATCCGAGGCTACGCCCAGGCCAGCCGGGAGTCCCACTACATCGCCACCGTCCCAGGCCTTGCCATCCAGAAGCTCATGGAGAAGAACGGCCTCACCGTCGCGGACTTTGACGTGATGGAGATCAACGAGGCCTTTGCCGCCGTGCCGCTGGTGTCCTGCCTGGGCATCCTGAAGATGACCCCGGAGGAGATGGACGCCAAGGTGAACGTCAACGGCGGCGCGGTGGCCGTGGGCCACCCCATCGGCGCCACCGGCGCCCGCATCCTGATGACCATGATCTATGAGCTCAAGCGCTCCGGCAAAAAGTCCGGCGTGTGCGCCATCTGCTCCGGCATGGCCCAGGGCGATGCCGTCTGGATCGAAGTGGAATAAACAGGGGAGGACATCAACATGAGCATTCAGACTGTTATGGTTATCGGCGCGGGCCAGATGGGCGGCGGTATCGCCCAGATCATGGCGCAGGCCGGGCACAAGACCTATCTCAACGACGTAAATCTGGACATCGTCAACAGCCGCATCGCCTTCATCGAGAAGCTGCTGACCAAGGACGTGTCCAAGGGAAAGATCACCGAGGAGCAGAAGGCCGCGGCGCTGGCCAACCTGATCCCCTCCGACGACCAGCACGACGCCGCGGACTGCGACCTTGTGGTGGAGGCTATCGTGGAGAACATGGAGATCAAGGCCAAAGTGTTCAAAAATCTGGACGGGATCTGCAAGCCGTCCTGCATTCTGGCCTCCAATACCTCCTCTCTGCCCATCACGGAGATCGCCGCCGTCACCCAGCGGCCGGAAAAGGTCATCGGCATGCACTTCATGAATCCGGTGCCCGTGATGAAGCTGGTGGAGATCATCCGGGGTCTTGCCACCTCGGACGAGACCTATGAGATCATTAAGAACGAGTCTCTGGCCCTGAACAAGACCCCCGTGGAGGTCCGGGATGTGCCGGGCTTCATCTCCAACCGGGTGCTCCAGATCATGATCAACGAGGCCATCTACTGCCTGTACGAGGGCGTGGCCACCCCGGAGGACATCGACACCGTCATGAAGCTGGGCATGAACCACCCCATGGGCCCCCTTCAGCTGGCGGACTTCATCGGTCTGGACACCGTGCTGGCCATCATGGAGACACTGTACGAGGGCTACGCGGACTGCAAGTACCGGCCCTGCCCGCTGCTGCGGCAGTATGTGAAGGCCGGCTGGCTGGGTAAGAAGTCCGGCCGGGGCTTCTACCGGTACGACTGAGCGCGGCGGAGGGTACCCTGTGAACAATTGCGTAAATTGTACCGTTGAAAAAGGGATCGCCATCGTGGTCATCGACCGGCCGGAGGCCCTCAATGCCCTGAATCAGCAGGTGCTGGCCGGGCTGTACGACACCATGGACGCGCTGGACAAAAACCCGGAGGTCAAGGTCGTGATCCTCACTGGCGCGGGGCAGAAGGCCTTCGCGGCGGGGGCGGACATCGCCGCCATGAGCGCCATGGACCCCAACGAGGCACTGAGCTTTTCCCAAACCGGCCACCGCACCATGGACAAAGTGGCGGATATGAGGCCCTTTGTCATCGCCGCGGTGAACGGCTACGCGCTGGGCGGCGGCTGCGAGCTGGCCATGGCCTGCGACATCCGCGTGGCCAGTGAGAAGGCCCGCTTCGGTATCCCGGAGGTGACGCTGGGGGTCGTTCCCGGCTTCGGCGGGACCCAGCGGCTGCCCCGGCTGGTAGGGCTGGGTCGGGCCAAGGAGCTGCTGGCCACCGGCCGTCAGGTCAGGGCGGAGGAAGCCTTCCGGATCGGCCTTGTCAATGAGGTGACGGTGCCGGAGGATCTGCTGTCCCGCTGCATGGAACTGGCGGAACAGATCGCGGCAAACAGCACCGGCGCCATCGCGCAGGGCAAGCGGGCCATGGCCGCTGGCGTGGAGACGGACCTTTCCCATGGGCTGGAGCTGGAGCGGCAGGCCTTTGCCCTCACCTTTGCCAGCCCGGATCAGGCGGAGGGCATGGCCGCCTTCCTCGGAAAGCGGAAGGCGGAATTCAAGTAAGATCAACAGGAGGGATGACCGGATGATGGACCGCAATGCGGTGGAGCAGGTGCTGGCGCGGCGGGTGCGCCCCATGCTGGCCCGGCACGGCGGGGATCTGCGGCTGGTGGAGACCGGTGAGGATGGCAGCGTCACACTGGAGCTTCTGGGGGCCTGCGCCGGTTGTCCCTCCGCGGATCTGAGCACGAAGGGACTTGCGGAGGAGATCCTGCGGGAGGAATTTCCGGAGCTTCGCCGGGTGGAGCTGTTCCAGCCGGTGCCGGAGGACCTGCTGGCGCAGGCGCGGGCGCTCCTGCGGGGCGGAAGGGCATGAAGCGCGCGGTGAAATACTGCGGCGGCTGCCGGGCGGCCTACGACCGGCGGGCCTGCGTGCGGCAGCTGGAGGAGAAGCTGGGGCAGAGTCTCTGTCCGGCGGAACCGGGCGCTGAATACGATGAGCTTTATGTTGTGTGCGGCTGTACCGCCAGATGTGCGGACATTGCCGCCATCCGGGCGGGGAAGATCATCATGGTCGACGGGCCCGGACAGGAATTTGAGATAAAAAATAACTGAAACACTTGGAAAGTGAGGAGGCAAATGAACATTCTGGTATGTGTAAAACAGGTGCCGGACACGACGGAGATCAAGATCGATCCGGTGAAGAACACGCTGATCCGGGACGGCGTGCCGAGCATCCTGAACCCCTTCGACGGCTACGCCCTTGAGGCGGCGGCCCGGGTGAAGGACAAGAACCCGG
>CAKSEI010000007.1 GCA_934446285.1 uncultured Eubacteriales bacterium
ACATATACCGATATATATGCCGAGATAGGTGAGCTTGAGGTCATGCACTATTATCCCTTTGCGGAATGGGGCAGTGACTATCGCAGGGTGAACCATAATACTACTCATTCTTTTTTCCTTTGTGAGAAAAACGGTGAGGAGAAAAACTGTGCAGTATTCATAGGCGAAAATGATTCGGCTTGTCTCATATGCCGTAACTCAAAAGTTGAAAAAGTATACTTTAGCGGTTATATATGGGACTTTTCGAAAACGGATTTTTTGTTGAGCGACGATTATCCGCTTCCTGACACTCTTACCGAGGGCATAGCGGAATTTGCTGATTACGATGACAAATCCGAACAGATAGCTGTAATTGACAACGGCATGGTTTTTAAATCCGCCGTACCGTTTGCAATAAAAGAAAACCGGGCATACAGGCTCGGAGCAGACAAAATATTCAAAGTCGCTCCGGCAAAATATCCCGAAAATATTTTTCTGATTACAAACGGCATAGAGGTCATACTTGAATCCATTAACGGCAAAGCAATCAATTATTTTATCAAGGCAAGCATAAATGAAGATGCAGCAACCGAGGTAGGTTACCGCGCGGTAGGAATAGATTTTTCACGCAAAGGTTCTCCGTTTTATGTAGCCGAAGAATTGACTGTAGATGAGTATATCGATAAAAAATATATACACGGAAGCAGCGCAATCATGATAAGATATCTTGAGTGGTACTGGCTATTGGATGATGATGACCGTTCTAATGAAATAAAGGTCAAAATCAGAAAAAACAACGTCACCGCAATAAGCGAAGTAGCAAAAATATTCAATGAAAAAGGGGATCTGAAATGAGAGGAAAAAATGTAATAAAAACAGCAGCGGCTGCGCTTGCTGCGGTTTTGCTCATCGGATGCGCGAAAACAGAAGATCCCCGGAATACGGGCAGCACGATGGGAGAACCGGACGCAAGCGTAAGCGAACAAAACAGTGACGTTTTGCCGACGGACGGGAGCAGTAATGCGCCCGAGCCTACGGACGTGACAGAACCTGCGGACGCTGCGGATGAGGACGCAGACTTATACAAGCTGCCGACTGTCATCGGCACATATACCGATATATATGCCGAGATAGGTGAGCTTGAGGTCATGCACTATTATCCCTTTGCGGAATTTAACAGCGAAGAATACCATGTAAGCAACGACTCATTGCACACGCTTTTCCTTTGCGATGAAAACAACGAGGAAAAGAATTGCGCGATATTTATAGGGGAGGATAACTCCGCTTGTCTTATCTGCCGCAATTTAAGCGTTGAGAAGCTTTTGTTTGACGGATATATCTGGGACTTTTCAAAGACATTTTATTTAAACTTTAGATACCCAACATCGGAGTATCTGCACAAGAATATTGAAGAGCTTTCGGACTATAGCGACATATCCGACCAGCTTGCCGTCTTTGACGGAGGTATGGTATTCGATACATTTCCCATGCCTTTAGCCATAAAGGGAGACAAAGCATACAGGCTTGATAAAGGTATGCTCTTTTGTAGGCGTTTTTCAGATATGCCGGACAGCACTTATCTCATCTCAAACGGAACTGATTTTATGTTTGAAACCATTTCAAGCAATCATCTCGGTACTTCGGACTGTATCGCTCCGATTTTTGATGAAAATGCGGATATAGTAATAGGCTATCGCGCTATCGGAATAGACTTCTCTCGGGAAAACTCACCTTTCTACATAAAGAAAGAGATGACGGTAGACGAGTATATGGAAAAAAAGACTATACACGGAGACTGTGAGGAAGTAATCCAATTGCTTTCCGCCTGGGGGCCTATAGGTCAAATCGACGACGAATACGCCGAGAATTTCAAACGCCGTATAAGAGAGGAAAATGTCACTACAATAAGCAAAGCAGCAAGAATCCATAAAGAATTGGGGGATCGAAATGAGAGGAAATAATGAACTTAGAAAAAAGATTACAAACACTGGTAAACTATTTTACCAAAGAACATTACTACTGGGACGAGAATATACTTGTCCGGCTTGACAGCGGTACGCTCGGGACTTCATCAATATGTGGCAAATCAAGCGCGTTCCCGTATGTTGGAGCAGAAGAATGTCACGGCTTCGCACAGCTTATAATCGGACTTATCACAGGCTATAAATTCAATATAGCAACCGATGAAATAACATCTAAAGCCTTGTCATCACATTTGAATCAGAATATATACGAAGTGTACACTCGTGCATATTCTGAATTTTATCCGTTCAAGCTGGACGGAACAGTCTTCAAAAATGTTGACGCGAACGGTTTTCATCTCAAAGTCGGAGATTTTATAAGACTTCCGGAACTCACACTCGCTTCCGGAAACCTTTCTCCGGAGCATTCAGCCATTGTAACATCGATTGTCTCAAGCGGGGGCAGAAACAAAGTAACATGCCTACAGAATATAAACGGAGCAGAATACGGGATAATCAACACTTACTTCAATGTTAATTCCAATGAGGTTACAACATATGAGGATGGGCTGATAAGCAATTGCTTATACATCGTCCGCGTAAGAGACAGTTACATGAACAGCCTGAGCACACGGCAGATAACTCTCACCCGCGACGGGGTAAGTGAGACTGTCGAGGAATTGCCGGGGACGAGATTTTTCAATCTGCCCGAATATACCGACGCCTACGGCGACAAATACATATGGCGCGACGGCAGCGGCAACGCCGTGGAGAACGGCTCGCCCGTCGGGGATATTTATTCGCTCACCGCGAACATGGTGCGGGTCACGCTTTCCTATCAGACGAACGGGGCGGGCAGCATAGCCTCGAAAACTTATAAAAAAGGAACGGCTATCGGGACTCTGCCGAGTCTCAGCCGGACGGGATATAAGTTTGACGGGTGGTTCGCAAACGCAGCCTGCACGGTAAAGGTCAGCGCCTCAACGGTCATCACGTCGGATATGACGATATACGCCGGGTGGACAAGGCTGTATCTCGTAACCTACGACCTCAGGGGCGGTCAGCCTGTAACACAGTTCGGTGCGCAATATACCGAAAAGGGCAGCTACACCGTCAAATGGGTAATGCCGTCAAAGGACGGTTATTACTTCAAGGGATGGAAGTGCGGCTCGAAATATCTCTATCCCGGGGACAGCATAAGCGTTTCGGCGGACACGACCCTTACCGCGCAATGGACGGACGTAATCGCCGCCGTTACCTTTGACCTTACGTCCGTCGGAGGCGGGATTTCGCATCAATGGCTGACTTACGGCAGCGGAATTGTATTAAGAAATTCGTCATATCAGATAGACCGTACATGCATTAACTTCCCCGACTGCGGAGGATATGCCGATTGGTACGAGAAAAATCCCTCGGATACGGATTTCAACTCGGGAGCGCAATATATCAGACTGCGCAATTTCACCGTATATCCCGACGTTTATATTCGCCCGGTCAGACGCGCGATATATTATACCGAGGCGGGCGAGGTTTTCTATGACCAGCATGTAAGAAGCGGTGAAAAGGTGTATGTACCGTCGGAAATGCCCGAGAAGAGCGGATATTGCTTTGCGGGATGGTCATCGCGGATAGGCGACACTCTCCCGACACATGCACCCGGCATGGAGCTGAACTGCGATGGCGGCAAGGTCTACGAGTTTTATCCCGTATGGAGAAATGACGCATATGTAATCCGCTATGACTCAGGCTTTGATGACAATGCAGGGCAAATGCCGATATGGCAGCTCATGGATAAATACTATCTCTCGCTGTGCATCACATCGACCGCACTCGAGAAAACGGGATACAGGTTCACGGGTTGGCACACGGACGACACCCGCGCGGACAAGAGAGACTACTGCCTCGGGGACGAATTGTCCGTGCCGAACGGCTTTACCCGATTGGACACGAGCACTCCCGAGGAGAGGTACATAGTGCTTACGGCGCAGTGGGAGAAGTTATCCTACGATGTAACCCTTGAGAGCGCCGACAATACGGTGAAGAAAGTCATTTCCTGCCGATATAATGAGAAATACGGACACAGGGATGTTTTCGAGAGCAGCGAGCTTGAAAAGCCGTCGGGATATTATTTTGATTATTTCTTTGACGGAGAAAGGCTTGTCTGCCCCGAGAGCACCGTGGAGAGAGCAGAAGCTCACAGCCTCGTGCTGCGCAAGACAGAGCCTATCGCGGAGTACAAAAAGAAGTGGTACGGGCGCGATGTCACTCTCGCTAAGCGCTACGGAATAACCGACGGGACTATGCCCGACAGCAATGCCACACGCGGTCAGACGATAACCGTGCTCCATCGGCTCGCCGGCTCACCGACGGCGGGAACAAATCCGTTCATAGACCTGCGCGGAGGATATGCGGACGAGCCTGTATCATGGGCATACGGACACGGTATAGCAAAGGGCGGCAACGGGTACTTTAATCCGAATGACGACCTGACCCGCACGGGCGCGGTGCTCTTCGTATACAGATTTTGCAAGGCGTTCGGCTTTGACATGACCCTCACGTCGAGCGACACACTCGACGGTTTTTCCGACACGGCTGCCATCGCGGCGCTGTCAACGGAAGCAAAAACGGCATTCAGATGGTGCGTCAAGCAGGGAATAATCGCGGGCACGGGCTCAAAGCTCGAGCCGGACGGGCTCTTCACCCGCGCGCAGCTCGCAAAGGTTGCCGTCAAGCTGCACCGAATGCTCGTATACGCGGGAATTATCACCGCCGCATAACCCCGCACGGCACGTAGTTATAGGCAAGATAAAGGAGAAAACCTCTGCGCAAGGTTTTCTCCTTACGAGCTTTTCCCGAAAAAGCTCGGCAAAAGCTTTAAATAAAAGGGGAGCGAGCGCGTTCCTCCCGCTATATCACTATCGTGACTTCTCCGCCGTGCGAGCTGTCGAGCGTTACGCTGCGTCTGTATCCGGAGTGTTCGGCGCTTATTTCATACTCACCGAAAAATCCTCTCTCCCGTGCGCAGCCGTCATCGCCCGTGACCGCCGTCACGTCCGTGTGCCACTTCTTGTTTATCAGGTGATAAAGCCTGCGGTACGCGGGCTTTGGCGTCATGTCAAAGCGCACAAGTCCGCCGTAGTAAACATTCTCCCCGAGGCTCATATTTCCGAGCGAGGCGGCAATCTTCTCAGGTGAGGGGTCGTCGACATGCGCATATCCGTCGACGGTATTCCAGTATATTATCTGCTCGACAGACGGATGAGAAAACCACAGAGTATAGAGGTTTTCTATTATATCTGCCTGCACCTCCTCGTCCTCGCGGTCGTGTGACCATGCGGGGACGGTAATCTCGGTCATCTGCAGAGGCTTGCCGAAGCCCGCATAAAGCTCCGTCTGTGCGGCTATATTGCGAGGGTCGTAGTACTCGCGCGTATCTGAGTATTCGTTCTCGCGCGAGCCGCAGAACATATGGTACTGCATCCCTATCGCGTCTATGCGCAGCCCCTCGTCAAAGCCCTTTCGCAGATACTTATAATACTTGCTCTGCTCGCCCCCTTTCCACGAGAGGTGGGTAAATTCGTTTACCGTGATTTCGTTGTCGGGGAAAAGCTCATCAGCCGTTTTCATGCACCACTCAAGATAGTCCGGCTCATGATAAAATGCAGTTCTGCCCGCCGCCCAGTCAAGCTCGTTTGTGACCTCAATGGTATGTATTCTGCCCGCATAAAGCCGCGACACCTGCTCCATGCGCTCTCTCAGCGCTTTTTTTATCTCGCAGACGGACTTGTCATAAAGCCAGCCCGGAAAAAATCTTTCGTAAGCGAGGGCGTGCTCACGCGGCTCTATACCGTATTTTTCGCAAAATTCAAGGCAAAGGTCGATGGGCGGACGACGGTACATACGCTCGCTGTCCTTATTATATCGCAGGCAGCCGGGGCGCGGCTCTGTCGCATTCCAATAAAACGGCAGGGTCGCCATGTTGAAAAGGTCACGAAAATACTTTTCGTACTGCTTGTTCTTCTCATCGCTCTCAAGCTCACCGAGCATAAAGAGATTTGCGCCGAAGCGGAACGAATGCCTCTTTTGCCTGATGCGGACGAGCGCGCCGGGCAGCACCTCGCCGTCCGAATTCTTTACCGTCACGGTAATATCGCCTTTGCGGTACTTTTCGATATTCGCCCTCGCTCTTTCGATTATATCGCTGTGCTCAGTGAAAAGGTCGGTTACCTTTCTGCGGTTTAACATATTTTTTTCTCCTGTAAGCGGAATTTAATTTCTGTATTTTGCAGCTCCCGTGAAGAAGCGCTCGAGTGCGTCCGCGAGGATCGTGCGCGGGCAGGCGGCATTGATTCTCACAAAGCCCTCTCCCGCCTCTCCGTACTGTGCGCCGTCCGAGATAAAAAGCCCCGTCTCACGCCTCAGAAATTCGGTGAAAGCCCTGCTGTCGCGGACGAAAGCCGTGCAGTCTGCCCAGAGAAGATAAGTCGCCTCGCCGTTCACAAGGCGTACCTCGGGCATTCTCCCGCGGAAGAAATCTGCAGCATATTTCCTGTTGCCGCTTATATATCCGCGCAATTCATCAAGCCACTCTCCGCCGTTCACAAAGGCAGCCTCGGCGGCACATACGGCAAAGACGTTCGGCTCTGCCGCCTCGTCGGTATTCAGGGCGCGCCATATCTTATGAAAAAGGAACGGCTCGGGCACATACACTGCGGCACTCTGCAGTCCCGCTATATTAAATGCCTTTGTGGGCGCAATGCACGTGATGCTGTTCATGCGGCATTCGTCCGAGACGGAGGCAAACGGTACATATTCCCTGCCCGGCTCGGTAATATCGCAGTGAATTTCATCGGAGATAACGGTCACATGATATTTCGCGCACAGTCTGCCAATCTCGGAAAGCGTCTCCCGCTCCCATATTTTCCCGACGGGATTGTGCGGATTGCATAATATCATAAGCGTCGTCTGCGGGTTGCGAAGACCCGCCTCGAGCGCCTCAAAGTCTATGCCGTATTCTCCCCCGTCATACGTGAGCGGGCATTCGAGTACACGCGCACCGTTATTTATTACGGAGTTAAAGAAAATATTATACACGGGCGTAAGCAGCAGGACGTTTTCATTAGGTGTCGTGAGCTTTCTCACTATGCTTGATATCGCGGGGACTATCCCCGTGCAGAACATCAGCCTTTCCCTGTCCATTAGAAGCCCGTGACGCTCTCTCCACCACCCGATATATGCGTCGTACCATCCGTCGTCGGGTTCTGTATAGCCGTATATGCCGTGAGCGGCGCGATGCTCTATCGCCTCTTTCACCTCTGGAGCAGTCTCAAAATCCATGTCCGCTACCCAGAGCGGCAGCTCACCCTCGCCCACGTTCCACTTGAGCGAGCCTGTGCCCCTGCGATTTACGGGCGTGTCGAAATCGTACTTCACCTTTCATCCTCCGACTTGTTTTTGTAAATTATCTTTGTTTTTCCGGGGTCAACCCTGTCGCGCTCGACCGTAAGAGTTCCTATGCTGTCGGCGCGTATAACGCCGCCCGAGGGATTTAAAACGCTGTCCACTCCGCCGTCGATATCCGCATCCACCGTCGAATATTCAAAGGCAAGTGTGGTATTAAGCAGCTTGCAGTTCTTCATCGTAAGGTTGTCTATATAGCAAAGCCCCTGCAGGCTCTCTATCGTGCAGTCGACAAGAGTAAGGTTCTTCGCGTTCCACCCGAGGTACTCTCCCGAGATAAACGAATTGTATACCGTGACATTCTCGCTGTTCCAGAACGCATCCTTCGAGAGCAGGCGGCTGTTCCGTATGACTGCATTCTTCACGCCGTCAAAGGAGTAGTTGCCGTAGAGTGTAAGTCGCGAGACGGTCATATTCTCGGAATTCATGGCAAAATAATCGCCCTTTGCGGTGACGCGCTCGAGCGTAACCCCGCTGCAGCTCCATATGGTCTCGGCAGCGTCGGAGAATGACACGTCGGTAAGTGTAAGAGAAGTACACCTGCGGAAATTCTTCGGCGCTTCTATTGCACAGCCGGAAAGGCTTATATTCGATGAATACCACACCCCGGCGCGCGCCATGTCAAACCATGTGCAGTCCGTTCCCGTGACGTTTTTCGTATACCATAGCGGATACTTCCACTTGAACATGCATCCGCGCATAACGATATCGGAGCACTCCTTGAGAGGCGACTCGCCGTCGGCAAATATGCAGTCGTTTATACTCACGCCGTGCACATCAAAGAGTGCGCGCTCACCCGTAAGCAGCGCACGGTTATATTCTTTTTTACAGTCGTTTTCTTTCATTTGAAAATTCCTTTCGGATATCTCTTCCCTATATAAGCGTATTATACCACATCACGGCGGTTTTTTGCCACCCAAACAGGAAATTTTTTCGCACCGGATAAAGTTCTTCACGTCTTTTGTATAATGTATAACTAACTCACCGCGCCCATCCGCAAATATACTTTCTGCGGGAAAAATTGCATATTTTTATTTTTCGGGCGAAAAGGGCTTGAAAAAAATCCGTTTTTGCGGTATGATAAATAAGAGTTTTAGTAAAGTCAAGTAATAGTTTTACCCGATGCATAAGAGGTACTTAGGTTGGCAACATTAAAGGACATAGCAAAAAGAGCGGGAATATCGCAGACTACCGCATCAAGGGTGCTCAACGGCGACCCTAATCTTAACGTAACAAACGAGACGCGCGAGGCAGTGCTGCGCGCGGCGGACGAGCTCGGATACAAGACCGTCTCGCAGCGCGTACAGAAAAATCCGCTCGCTGTCGGCACGGCAGGCATAATAAGCCGTGCGCTCGGCAAATCACGGGAAAAGAGAATAGGCGTCGCGCAGATGTTTGAGACCGAGCAGCAGCTCGAGGACATATATTATATGGTTCTCAAAAACATGGTTGACGAGGAGTGTTTCGCAGGCGGGTGCACCACCGTAACGCTATCGCGCGACGGGACGGGGCGATTTATCAAAAACGACAGGGAAAAGCTCGACGGGATTATCGCCATAGGCAGGTTTACCTCTGACGAGGTTGCAAACTTTGAGGAATACACCCGCGACGTCGTTTTTCTCGACTCATCTCCCGACCCGCTGCGCTACTACAGCATAGTGCCGAACTACCACCTCGCCGTGAGGCAGATGATAAATTACTGCACCGAGAGGGGAAAGCGGCGTATCGCCTACGTCGGCAGTATAGATACCTTTGACGACGAGAAGAATATCTCTCAGGACCCGCGCTTCTACTACTACCGTAATTCCATGACCTCGCGCGGACTTTTTAGGGAGGATATGATAATCGACTGTCCCATGAATGCGCGAGGCGCATATAAGGTAATGATGAATTATCTCGACGGGCGCGAGATACTGCCCGAGGCACTTATCGCCGCCTCCGACGCCGTGGTACCCGGCGTGCTCAAGGCGCTCGGAGAGAAGGGCATCGACGTCCCGGGAAGCATGGGCATAGTTTCCTTTAATAATACGAGCTTCTCGGAGTTCGCCTCGCCGCCCGTCTCTTCAATCGAGGTCATGCTGCGCGAGAATGCGAAATCCGCCGTCATGTGTATGCACATGCTGTGGAGCGGTATGAGAAACTGCAAAAAGATTGTCGTGCCGTGTACGCTTGTCGACCGCGGCAGCGTGGTGTAATTTATAAAAAATAACTGCGGCGTACTCACTACGAGTGCGCCGTTTTTTACTTGCCGCAGTGCTTTTCCCCCTGCAAAAACCACTCGGTAAATTTTTTCGCATTTTTAGTAAAAGTTTATTGACATCGGTAAAACTTTGCGTTATAATAAATACAGTTAATTCTGCGAACCCTAAAACAAACCTTTTTAAGGAGAACCGAAATGAAAAAGAAAAAACTTTCATTTGTATCAAAGCTGTGCTTCGGCATAGGTGCTTTCGGAAAGGACGCGGTGTACGCCTTAGTCGGCACGTATCTCATGCTCTATCTGACCGACTTCCGCAGCGTCGCCCCCGCTTTTGTAGGAACGCTCTTCATGATAGCGCGTATATGGGATGCCTTCAACGATCCATTCATGGGCATGATAGTCGACAATACCCATTCGCGCTTCGGCAAATTCCGCCCGTGGATACTTGTCGGTACGGTGATGAACGCCATAGTGCTTGTGCTCCTCTTTATGGACAACGGCCTTGAGGGCAGTGCTTACCTCGTATGGTGCTCCGTCTTTTATATCCTCTGGGGCATGACATACACCGTCATGGACATACCGTACTGGTCTATGGTGCCGGCGCTCACTGACGATGACGACGAGCGCAGCCAGATATCGGCAATTCCGCGTATCTTCGCGAGCTGTGCATGGCTTATCGTAAACTCTGCGGGACTCGTACTCGTATCAAAATTCGGAAACGGCAACGACGTAAGGGGCTTCTCGATACTCGCGAGCATTATCGCAGTCTTATTCATACTCGCGTCCGCCCTGACCGTGCTCACCTGCAAGGAGCAGGTCGTAACGTCGCGCGGGGAAAAGACCTCGGTCAAGGGCATGATGAACGTGCTCTTCAAAAACGACCAGGTCAAGGTCATACTCGGCATCGCGCTCTTCTTCAATATCGCTTATCAGCTCTCGAACAGCTTCGCGCTCTACTACTTCAAGTACGTCGCCGAGAGGAGCTTCAGCACGGCGGGTGACGGCGTACTCTATCCCGTATACGCGGGAGTTGCGGGCATAGCACAGATGGTATCCATGGCTGTCCTCCCCGCTTTCTCAAAGAAGATCGGCAGAAAGGTTTCGTTCTTCTTGGCGAGCTTCTTACCCGTTTTCGGCTTCGGCATACTGTGGCTGTCGGGATATATCGCTCCGAAAAACGCATTTCTCGTCGGGCTCAGCTCAGCCGTCGTCAACAGCGGCATCGGATTTATGCTTGTTTTCATAACGGTCATACTCGCCGAGGTCGTCGACTACGGCGAATACGTCCTCGGGACGAGGAACGAGAGCATTCTCTTCTCCATGCAGACCTTTGTCGTTAAATTTGCGGGAGCTTTCAGCGGATTTCTCAGCGGTATCGGACTTACCGTCATCGGCTACAAGGCAAATGTCGAGCAGTCGCTCATGACCGAGAACGGTATGCGCATCATCATGTTCCTCATCCCCGCAATTCTCTCGGGACTCTGCTACGTTGTATTCAGAAAGGGCTATAAGCTTACTCCCGACTTTTATAAAAAAGTAAAAGAAAGTCTGCACAGCGGAAAGGAGAATTAAAATGTGGCTCGGCGTCGACTACTACCCCGAGCAGTGGGACGCGTCACTGCTCGAGAGCGACCTTGATACGATAAGGGAGCTCGGATGCAATGTCATACGCATAGGCGAATTCTCATGGCACATGATGGAGAAACGTGAGGGTGAATATGATTTCTCGTTTTTCGACAATGTTATAGCGCGCGCAAAGGCGCGGGGGCTTTCGGTAATAATGGGCACGCCCACGGCGACAATCCCCGCATGGCTTGCAAAAAAAGAGCCGTCAATCCTCTCGGAGTTTGAGGACGGCAGAAAGCGCACCTTCGGCGGCAGGCATGTATATTGCTTCAACTCGCCCGTCATGTACGACTATTCGGAGAGGATTATCCGACGTCTTGTCGCTCACTATAAGGGCGAGGGTGCGATAGTCGCCTGGCAGACGGACAACGAGCTCGGTCACGAGGGCAGCGACGTATGCTATTGCCCGCAGTGCGTTTCGGCTTTTAGGGAGTTTCTGCGCGATAAATTCGGCGGAAATATCGACAGCCTGAACGATACCTACGGCACGACATTCTGGTCGCAGGAGTACAATTCCTTTGACGAAATTCCGACGCCGACCGAGACCATAACAACGCACAATCCCGCACTGCGCCTTGATTGGGAGCGCTTCCGCAGCAAGTCGATAAAGGATTTTTCCGATTTTCAGGTCGACCTTATAAGGGAAATCGCGCCGTCCGCCGTCGTCATCCACGACTTCCCGGGCGGAGGGCTCGGTAAGCACGCGGACTATTCGTCCCTTGCGAAAAAGCTCGATATCGCAGCCTACAATAACTACCCCGTATGGGGCGGTCAGCGCGAGCCGATAGCGCCGAATGAGATTGCATTCGGTCTTGATTATATCAGAGGGCTGAAGTCGCGTAACTTCATCATAACCGAGGCGATAATGGGCGCTCAGGGTCATGACGTAACGGGCTATTCTCCCCGTCCGGGTCAGGCGAAAATGTGGTCGTATCAGGGCTTTGCCCACGGCTGCGACTCGATGCTTTATTTCAGATACCGCGGCGCGACAAAGGGCGCGGAGCAGTTCTGCTACGGAGTTATCGACGCGGACAATGTGAAGAGGCGCAAGTTTTATGAGGTGCAGAGCTGCTTTGCAGACGTATCGAGGTACTCTCCTGCTCTTGAGAGCCCGATAGAGGCGCAGGTCGCCGTCGTATACGACTATGACTCGCTCGCGGCTTTCTGCATTCAGAGGCAGAGTATAACCCTCGACCCGCAAAGGGAAATGCAGAAGTTTCACGCCGCCTTTTATCGTATGAATATACCGGTGGACGTAGTGCCCGCGGGCACGGACCTCACGCGCTATAAGGTCGTTATCATGCCGCAGATGATAGTGGAAAAGCCGGCCTTTACACGCAGGGCAAAGGAATTTGTCCTCGCGGGCGGCACGCTCGTCATGACCTACCGCTGCGCGGTAAAGGACATAAATAACAATCTCACCTTCGGCGAGGCGCTGCCCGTGAATTATTCGGATTTTGCGGGCGTATGCGTAACCGAGACGGAGAGTCTGCAGGATGGGCAGAATTTCCCGCTTGCGGGGCAGGGCGCGTATGCGGGCAGCACGGGTGAGGGCGGTATTTTCCGCGATATGCTCGAGGTTAAGGACGCGGAGGTGCTTTATTCCTACGGCGACAAATTTTATCGCGATTTTGCAGCCGTAACGAGAAAAAAGCAGGGTGACGGCACGCTTTACTACATCGGCTGCGGTCTTGACTCCGGGACGCTTGAACAGCTCACGGAGAGCATCGCGCGCGACTGCGGCATTGAGGGCGAGCGCACCGAGGACGGAGTAGAGGTATGCGTGCGCGGCAGCGGCGAAAACAAAATCCGCATGATAATGAATCATACGGACGAGGAAAAAACCTATCGCGGCAAGCCCTTAGCACCCTACGCCGCATTGATAGAGCCGCTCGCATAGGCACGCATTGCAGCACAGCAAGCTTTATTGATAAAGCTCATGAATTTAACGCCGCAGACTTAAAAGAGGAGAAAACCTCGCGCAGAGGTTTTCTCCTTTGTTGTTTACAAACGGTTACAGTGGCTTTTCCACGAGCCTTTGAAAAGGCTCGACCCAAACTTTTAATAATGGAGTAAGCGAATGCGTTTCTTATTCAAATGCTTTTGCGTCGCTTTTCACGAAAAGCGACCGGCGGCGAATAAAGGCTCTGCCTTTAAAATCCGGCAGCTTTTTGAAAAAAGCTGCGCAAAAACTTCAAATAAGAGGGCAAGCGAATGCGTTCCCTATACTAAAGCTTTATCCAAAGCCCCTACAGCGTCAATGCAAAGCACATGAGTACCGCGAAAAGCACCGCGCCGACGGCTGACATTATGAGGCACGCACGCGCACCCGGAGTGTGACCTCCTCCGCGCGCACCGCGCACTATTCCGATAATGCATGACGTGAGCGGCAGCAGCATCGGCAGGTAGCATACCGCTCTGCCGAGCGCCCCGTCAAGATGCGTGCCGACAAGCAGCGTCCACATCCCGACGACAAACATCATGGGCAGCTCGCACACTATATTTAATACGCCGTGCAGGATATATGTTCTCCCGTTATTTTTCATATAAAAATCTCTTTGCTGAGGGTTAAATCAAAACTTTCTGCCGCCGTTATCTTTGTCCGAGAATTCCCCGCGCAATACGTCTATCGCCGACAGCTTGGTATCATCGTCCGAGACTTTATTCGCACTTCCGCCGTTTTCGTCCGAAAGTCCGCGCAGAGCCTCCGACAGCTCCCTGTCCTCCGTGCTTTTCTCCTCGGGAGCAGCATCCCCGTCGGGCAAATTCTCCGTTTTCTCCGATTTCCCGGTTTTCTCCGTTTTGTCGGAGGTCGGTTCATTCCGCTCCGCACAGTCCGCAGCGCTCACAGCACCCGACTGCCCGTTTGCCTCGAACTGTGTATCATTTTTGCCGCCCCCGGAGAGGTCAAAGAAATCTCCCTTTTCTGTTTTTGCTCCGCCGTCCGCGGGAATGTCCGCGACTTTCGCGTCGGGCGACTCTTCACTCTCACGGAAGACAGCGGTAACGTCGTCTTTTTCGCCCGCGCCGTCTTTCACGCCTCTGCTGACATTACGCAGATATTCCTCCGCGCCCGTCATTTTTCCGTCCGTGTCGGAGTCGTCAAAAAGCGTGTCAAGCTCGGGGATTTTTTTGCCCCTGCGCACGGCAAAGATAATGGTAAGGACGACGGCGGCGATTATCGCAAATGCGCCCACTCCCGCAGCGAGCGGGATTTTGCTTTTTACCGTCTCGATATATTCCGTGCCGCACTTTTTGCAGACAAAGGTCTTGCTCCCGTCAAGGAACAGTCCCGCTGCCTTCTCATCCGTCAATTCAAAGTCGTGTCCCGTCGCGGGAACGCGCGTCTCGACAGCCGAGGCGCACACCTTGCAGACTTTCCGTTCGTAGCCGTCCTGCGTACAGGTCGCGGACGAGGTCTGCACCTCGTACTCGTGCTCGGTCATCGGAAGCTCAGTCGTAAGGATTTTACCGCAAACGGTGCACTGCTCGGTTTTCTGACCGACGGTCACGCATGTCGCGGGCGTCTGCGCCTGCAGCTCGTATTTATGACCGAGGGCGGGGCTCTCTATTACGTATTCCGTGCGGCAGGCAAGGCAATAGTAATGCTCTGCTCCGCCCTTTTCGCACGTCGGATAAGTATTCTGCACCTCGTCGTCGGGAAAAGGCACGTGCCCGCTCACCGAGCAATCATATTCGCCCGCTCTGAAGTCGACGCGCATACGCTCTCCGCAGTCGGTGCATTCATACACGGCGTATCCCGCGCCGCCCATCATCTCAAATCCGTCTATAAATTTAGTAAAGTTGTGATCGGGATTGTCGGTCACGTTCTTGACCTTTTTTGTATCGGTCGCGGTAGTCTGTGAGGTTGAGTCGGGGTCGGCATCGGGCTCTGATGAAGGCTCGCTTGGCTCGGGCTCGGGTTCGCCGTCGGCGACATAAGCCCCGCCCGTATGATTGTGCACATCCGGCACGGAAGCCTGAGTTATCAGCGACTCGGTGTACTCGCACACCCAGTTTCCGTCTCCGCCTCCGACACCCTCTTTATAAAAATGCGCGTCGGGATCGGGAGCGGCAGCGAGAGTTGACACGTCCGTGCGGTGTCCGCAAACCGTACAGTGCCTTGACTGCTTGCCCGCGGAAATGCAGGAGAGCGGTATATCTCTCTCAGTCTCACCGTAGGTGTGCGTATGATTTGTATAATATTCCGCGAGGGCGTCCGCCTGCGCGCGTGCAATCGTCCTCAGATTTGCGTCATTTAATGCAATATCCTTATCCTGTTCGTTTGTGAGGTAAGCCTCCTCAAGGATAAATGTCGGCACGCCGAATTTTATTCCCCACGTAATAATACTGTAGTAATCGGACAGCTGCCCGCTGTCGCTCTGCCCGCGTGTATCCCATTGATGCTCGCTGTCCCAGAAGTAGCCGTAGGAGTCCTTTCTGTGGAAGATACCGGATGTGGGCAAGGACGGCAGAGCGGCATTCGTCTTTTCAAGCATAACGCGCGCAAGCTCCTCAAGGTCGTATTTTTCCACGACTGAGCACCATCCCTCCGTGCCTCTGCGCTCGAGATTTGTGATAAGCGCATTGAAGTGAACGCTTATCATTATATCTGCGTTGACGGAGTCGGCAAGAGCTGCGCGCTGATAGAATGTCGGATTTGTTTCGTTGCTCTCGTGCGTGAGATAAACCTTAAAATTACCGTTCTCGTTAAGATACTCCCTTAAATATTTTGCAACGGTTATATTGAACGCAGCCTCGGAGCAGCCGCGATAGACCGTATCTCCCGTACCACCGTGACCCGGGTCAAGGACAATGACTATCTTATCGGCATCGGAAAAAGTCTCCGCCGAGAAATGCGGCAGAGCGGCCAGCATAAACGTAAAAGCCGTTGCGGCTGCGGCAATGACAGCCGATATTTTTCTTATAACAGACAAACGCACGGGACGTGCCTCCTAATTACAGACATTTTCCGTTATATTATATCAGAAAAAAGCAAAAAAAACAACATATCCTGCCGATTTTTCAAAAATCGGCAGGATATTACAATCGCCGCAGGCTTTTTTCGAAAAGCGGCAATGTTTGTTCGTAAAAAACAAGAGAAACCCCCGGCGAGGGTTTCTCCTGAGCTTTTGAAAAAGCTCGACCCAAACTTTTGATAAGGGGGAAAGCGAGAGCGTTCCTTATACAAAAGCTTTTGCCAAGCTTTTCTCGAAAAGCTTGCGAAAAAGCTGCCGTCTCTTTATTCTCCCTTATTCTCCGTCGCGGTGAGATATCGCGATATTACCGCCGCTATTTCCGCGCGTGTGGCAAACGCCGTCGGGGCAAATTTGTTTCCGCCTCTGCCGCTGACTATTCCCATATTCTGCATAAGTCTGACGCTCTCGCGTGCGTACTTTGATACCGACTTTGCATCTGCGAAAGCCGGCTTTTCCTCGGTATAAGTAAGCTCGTCGCCTTTATACTGTGCGTACCTTACGAGCATCGTGCAGAACTGCTCGCGCGTGATATTGCTGTCCGGGGCAAATGTCGTCTCCGTCATACCCTTGACTATCCCCGCATCGCTTGCCCACTTGACCGCGCCCGTGTAGTATTTGCGCTTCTTTACATCGGTAAATGGTGTCGTCACGTTATTGTCGACGGTCTCACCCGACATGCGGGCAAGGACGGTCACGAACATTCCGCGCGTGATATTGCTGTCGGGAGCGAACGTCCTCTTCGTCATGCCGTTGAAGAGTCCGCGCTCGGTGACATCTCCCACGACGTCGTTGTACCAGCTCTTGTATTTAACGTCGGTATAGGGATTAGCCCAGTTGGATATCTCAATCTCCTCGGCACACTCAAGACTGCCCGTGTATAGCGTGCTTTCCGTTACCGTAATTGCCGCCGTAAACGTATGTCCTATATCGTCCTCGTCAGTTGCGAGCGGATAGCCCGAGCGCTTTTCGCCGTCGTCGCGCGTCCACTCCGCGGAAAATTCAAACTGTCCCGCGCCCTCGACATTTCCGAGGTCAAGATAAACGGGCGTGCCGTACTTGAGAACGGTAAAGTCGTACTTGATTTCTCCCGAAATCGGGCGCTTGCCGACCGTTACATATGCGCTGTCTGACGAGCCGTAGTAGTGTCCGTAGCCGTAAGCGCGGCAGACAAGCCTGCCCCCGACGTCGTCCGCTGTGAGCGTATATTTATAACCGTCACCGACCTTTTTGCCGTCCACTAACCACTCAAAGTCAGCGGTGATATTCTTATCGGCAAAGGATGCCGTTACCGTGCCTCCGTAATAAGCATCTCCCGTGATGACGGGGTTTTCGTTTATCGCGTCATATCTGTTGAAGAATGTCTCGCTGCGCACCGAGCCGCGTGTATTTGTCTTGCCGCGCAGCACGGCATAAAGGTTCTGTCCGAGGTCATCGCTTACCGCCGTATAGCTGTCGCCGGTGTGCACCTTCACTCCGTTGCGATACCAGTCTATGGTATATTTCGCGTCCGTCGGGCGCAGGTCGGATGTATCAAGCGTTATGACGTTTCCCGGCAGCGGGTCGCCCTTTATCGTGAGCTTGCCGCTCACCGTAGAGAGCGCACTCGAGGAATTAAGCCCCTTTATATTCGGAAATCCGCTGCGCATTACCCATGTATTCGTAAAGTTAAATCCGGAAAAATTAGACTGAACGGCACACTGACTCGCGGTATAGCCCTTGACCGTGTCAGTGCCGTAGCCAATGCCCGTCCCCGCACTGTCCGAAAGGTAATAGCATTTCTTTATCTCAGCCTTGCTTATTTTCTCAAGGCCCGAGGCGTAAACAGCATTTGCTCCTATGTATTTATAGCCTATAACGCCGCCCGCATATGCGCTGCCGCCCGTCGCACTCACCTTTCCGTTTGAAAAGCAGGTGCTCACATTGGCGCTTGAGGTGCCGTATTTTGAGTTTGCGCAGTCATATGCGGCGATACCTCCGACATATGTCGATGCCTTTATCGCGCCTATATTGCGGCAGTCGTAAATCTCAGCCTTGCCTGTCGCCTTTGTGGTGGACGTCTCGGACATGCTGCGCGAGACGATACCGCCCGCGTCAAGCCCGCCGCCCGTGATAGTACCCGCATTTACGCAGCGGAATACCCGCGCCGTTGCCTCGGCGTAGGTCGTCACGTCGTTTATACCGACTATACCTCCGCACGCGTCGGAGGTAGTACCTACCATGCGCGAATTCGTGCACTCGGTGACAACGGCAAAAGCCTTCGCCGCCGTGTTGCTCTGCTTTGTATATGCCTGATTGAGTCCGACTATGCCGCCCGCAGCCTTATTTCCTGCGATGACTCCCGTATTGTGGCAGTCCTTTACATTCGTATTTACCGATGCGGAGCGCACGGACGACGAGCTGACGTAGGCGGAGCTGCCGCCGGCAATGCCGCCGGTATACTTGCCGCCGCCCGTAACGCTGCCCGCGTTTACGCATCCGATAATCTCGGCGGACGAGCTGCCCGCGGAGAGCGTGGACTGTGAAATTCCCGCAATACCGCCGACATAGTTTCCTCTGCCCGTAACGGTGCATTCGTTGCGGCAGTTCTTTATAAGCGCGCTCACTCCGTTGCCCGCGACCGACGCGCCCGCAATTCCGCCTATATATTCATCTCCGGAGACATTTCCCTGCACGGTGAGATTTTTCACCGTGCCGCAGTTCATGCCGAAAAGCCCTTGATAATCAAGGTATGACGAGGATATATAAAGACCTCTGACAACATGTCCGTTGCCGTCGAAAACTCCGGTAAATGCAGCCCCCGCAGTGCCTATCGGCGTCCACGGCGCATCCTTTCCGCCGAGGTCTATATCGTTCATGAGTATGTAGTTCCCGCCGAGAGCGTTCGCAATCCCGGCAAGCTCCGCGCGGGTCGTTATCGCCTTGTACCCGTCGGGAACGGTAAGACTCGACCCCTCCGAGGCGAAAACGGGGATACACGCAGCTGTGCAGATAAATGCCGCACACAGTATAAATGAAATAATCTTCTTCATTTCTTTACCTCCGTCGTCTGCATTGTATCACACTTAAGACTTTTTTTCAAGAGGTGCGCGCCGCACCACACAGAAAACCGTTCGACACATCGCAAATATTTCTTTTTCTGCCTCAGTGCGCGCCGTCGGGCAAAAAATGCGAAAATCTTCTTGACTTTTTATCTCTTCTGTGATATCATATATGAGCGCTGTTGTGCGCACATGGCGGAATAGCTCAGTTGGCTAGAGCGTCCGGTTCATACCCGGCAGGTCGTTGGTTCAAGTCCGACTTCCGCTACCAGGCCCGGTGGTCAAGCGGCTAAGACACCGCCCTTTCACGGCGGTAACACGAGTTCGATTCTCGTCCGGGTCACCATTCCTCGGACGGAATGTCCGAGGAATTTTTTGTGTCCCGCCGCCTGACCGCCGAAAACACCCCCGCGGGATGCGGGGGTGTTTTCTTTGTCTTTCTTTGTCTTTCTCTGTCTTTCTTTGTCTTTCTTTGCCGTTGTTTTGCCGCGCCGCCTCAAGGAGCCTCAGCACATGCGGAGCTTTTTCTTCATCCTGCGCATGTTTCTCTTGCAGCAGGCGTATATGCAGTCGAATTTCATATAAGTCACCGCAGCGCCGAGAATAAACGCACCCACGCCGAGCACGGCGAGCGCCACCTTTGTCTTTTTTGCTTTTTTCATTTTACCCTCCGTGATAATCTTCTTTCTTATATAATTTTTCCGCACGCAGCCGAAAAATACGCCTGCCCTTGACAAAAGAGAAAATATGTGATAAAATTCACAAAAAGGCTATGACAAAGAGGCAAGCCGTAAAAAGCGCGGAGAAGAGAGAACGGTCACGGGCTGAGAGCCGTTTGCGCGCCGACGGTAAGCATTTCGCTTTTGAGCAGGCGGCAGGAAACGGCCGCACGGCAGCGCCCGTTATCGCGCCCGAGGCACGCTTTTTTGCGCGCGAAGATAGGTGGTACAGCGATTACAGTCGCCCTATTGCGGGGCGGCTTTTTATTTTGTCAGATTTTTTCGGAGGTACTTAAAGATATGAAAGAAAAACTTGAGGAGCTGCGTGCGCAGGCACTCGGTGCAATAAAGAACTGCGTCGACTCCGCGTCTCTCGATGCCCTGCGCGTTGCGTATCTCGGCAAGAAGGGTTCTCTCACCGCGATACTGCGCGGCATGGGAGCGCTCGACGCCGAGCAGCGTCCCGTTATCGGTGCGCTCGCAAACGAAGTAAGAACCGATATCGAGGAAAAGCTCGGAGGCAGGCTTGAGGAGTTAAAAAAGGCGGAGCTTGACGCGCGTCTGCGCGCCGAGCGCATAGACGTCACGGAGCCGGGAAAATATTCCGAGCGCGGCGGACTTCATCCCCTCTCGCAGGTCGAGGCGGAAATGACGGATATATTCGTCAGCATGGGCTTTGACGTAGCCGAGGGACCGGAGGTCGAGCTTGACTACTATAACTTCCAGGCGCTCAACATTCCGGAAAATCATCCGGCACGAGACACCCAGGATACATTCTATATAACCGACAAGATACTTCTGCGTTCGCAGACCTCGCCCGTTCAGGTGCGCACAATGGAAAAGCAACGCCCGCCTATACGCGTTATCTCTCCCGGCAGAGTCTACCGCTCGGACGCGCTCGACGCGACGCATTCACCCGTATTCCATCAGATGGAGGGGCTCGTCGTCGACCGCGGCATCACCATGGGCGACCTCAAGGGTATGCTCTCGACCTTCGCGCAGAAGATGTTCGGAGAGAAAACGCGCATACGCTTCCGCCCTCACCACTTCCCGTTCACCGAGCCGTCGGCTGAGGTCGATGTCTCCTGCTTTGTCTGCGGCGGCTGCGGCTGCAGACTGTGCAAAGGAGAGGGATGGATAGAAATTCTCGGTGCAGGCATGGTTCACCCGAATGTGCTGCGCGGCTGCGATATCGACCCCGAGGAATACTCCGGATTTGCATTCGGACTCGGCATTGAACGCGTAACCATGACAAAGTACGGCATAGACGACATACGTTATTTATATGAAAATGACAAGCGCTTTCTGCGCCAGTTCAACTGAAGGGGAGCAAGAGAATGAATTTATCAAGAGAATGGCTGTCCGAGTTCACCGACACATCGGATATTGATACAAAAGCTTACTGCGACAGGATGACCGATACGGGCAGCAAGGTCGAGGGCTACAAGCCGCTGGCGGGCAATATCTCGGGAATAGTCACGGGTAAGATAGTAAAAATGGAAAAGCACCCGGACGCGGACCGACTCAATATCTGTCAGATAGACATAGGGGGCGGGACGCCCGTTCAGATTATCACGAGCGCGCAGAACGTATACGAGGGCGCGGTCGTGCCCGCCTGCCTTGACGGCGCGGTGCTTCCCGACGGTACGAAAATAAAGAAAACAAAATTTCGCGGCATCGACTCATACGGTATGATGTGCTCCTTTGCCGAGCTGGGACTTACCGAGCACGAAATGCCGGGGGCAGACCCCGAGGGAATTCTTCTCTTCAATGAAGTGCCGGGCTGCGACATCCCGCTCGGGCGCGACGTATGCGACTTTCTCGGTATGAGAACGGACGTTGTGGAGTTTGAAATAACGCCCAACCGCCCCGACTGCCTGTCCGTTATCGGTCTTGCCCGCGAGACGGGCGCGAGCTTCGGGCGCAAGGTGAATTATCACACCCCCGCGGTAAAGGGTGCGGGCGACGACGTGAAGAACTATCTTGACGTCAGCATCGAAAGTCCGCTTTGCTCGCGCTACACCGCACGGGTAGTAAAAAACGTAAAGATAGCACCCTCACCTCTATGGATGCGCATGAGGCTTTTTGCGTCGGGTGTGCGCCCCATAAACAATATTGTCGACATCACAAACTATGTAATGCTTGAATACGGTCAGCCCATGCACGCCTTTGACTACTCATGCCTCGACGGCAGCAAAATAGTCGTCAAGGAAGCGCAGGACGGGCAGGTTTTCCGCTCGCTTGACGACATCGACCACGTGCTGAAGAAAGGTATGCTGACCATACAGGATTCGATAAAGCCCGTAGCGCTTGCAGGAGTCATGGGCGGAGCAAACTCGGAGATAAAGGACACGACGGGAACGGTAGTTTTCGAGAGTGCCTGCTTTGACGGCGCGTCGGTAAGAGTGACGTCGCGCGCGCTCGGTATGCGCACGGAGTCGAGCGGACGCTTTGAGAAGGGTCTTGACTGCGAGAACACCAAGGGTGCGCTCGAGAGGGCGTGCGAGCTTGTGGAAATGCTCGGTGCGGGCGAGGTTGTCGACGGGATTATCGACGTATATCCCGTGAAAAAGCAGACGGCGCGCGTGCCGCTCGAGGTTGAAAAAATAAATAAATTCCTCGGCGTAAATCTTGACGAAAAATATATGAGGGACGTACTTCTCAGCCTTGATTTCGCTTTCGACGGGAATGACATACTCGTGCCGTCGTTTCGCGACGACGTGCGCTGCATGAACGACGTAGCCGAGGAAATCATACGCATCTACGGCTACAATGAGATAGAAGCCACTCCCTTTACGGCAAAGGTTCGCCCCGGCGCACTCACGCCCGCGGGTGCATACACGAGACGTCTCGGTGCTCTGCTCTCATCTCTCGGATTTTTCGAGAGCTGCACATTCTCTTTCATGTCGTCGAAAGGCTACGATAAAATAGGTCTTTCTCAGAGCGACAGCCGCAGAAAGAGTATTGTGATAGCAAATCCTCTCGGCGAGGACACATCGGTCATGCGCACAACTCTCTTGCCCGCGCTGCTTGAAAATCTTGCCCGCAATGACAAGAGACACGGCAAGCCCACGGGACTTTTCGAGGCGGCAAAGGTCTATCTTCCGAAGGGCGAAAATGAGCTGCCCTACGAGCCGCTGCACGTTTCGGCAGGCTTTTACGGAGAGGGCGACTTCTACCGTATGAAAGGAGTAGCTGAGCTTATCGCAAAGGGTGCGGGAATAGACGCACGCTACACGGCGTGCACGGACGAGCCGACATTCCATCCCGGCAGATGCGCACGCATGACGACCGAGGACGGGCGCGTACTCGGTGTATTCGGTCAGGTTCATCCTCTCATTGCTGCGGGATACGGCTTTGACTACGACGTATACGCGGCTGAGTTCAATGCCGATGTTATACTTGAGTGCGCCGATTTTGAGAAGCATTTCTCTCCTCTGCCGAAGCATCCTGCGCTCACGCGCGACTTTGCATTTGTCTGCCGCGAGGAGCTTGAGGTTGCCGAGATAGAAGAGGTCATGACACGCGCAGGCGGCAAGACGATAGAGGAGATACGCCTCTTTGACGTATACCGCGGTGCACAGACGGGAGAGGGCATGAAGAGCGTGGCGTTCAGCGTCACCATGCGCGCCCCCGACCGCACGCTCACCGATGAGGAAGCGGACAAGACCGCGAAAAAGATACGCACCATGCTCGAAAAAGAGCTGGGCGTAACACTGCGCGCGTAAGGCGTCGCTCGCTTTCCCCTCGAAAAGCAACGCAGAGGCTTTTGTATAATGAAATGCCTTCGCTTACCCCTTATTAGAAGTTTTTGCGCAGCTTTTTTTGGGGAAGCTGCCGGATTTTAAAGGCAGCGCCTTTAATCGCTGCCGGTCGCTTTTCGTGAAAAGCGACGCAAAAGCTTTTGCAGACGCATGATATCTCAGCAAACGAAAAGCCTTAGTA